>JBFHQD010000075.1:0-13166 GCA_041592395.1 Bacteroidales bacterium
GCCGATTGGAAATCGTCTGATTGGATTATTGGACATAACTATGTGCAAGAAAATATCTTAAACAGTTCGCCTAATCCGCTGCAAACAGCGCGGATGATGGCCATGCTTTTTTATAGAACGCCGGCATCGCTCGAAGCTAAATTTCATCGCACAAAAACAGAAAACAACAGCCCATTTCAAATCGAATCTTGGCTACAGCATCATGGCGATAAATTGCATGGAAGATTCGATCTTCTGGCGTATAAAATGATGACGCATCTCCTTACAACCGTCGACATAGCAAAAGGAAAAGCCTCTTTCGAAGAAGCCGTAAAACCCATTCAATCAACGATCATTCAAATAGCTATTGATTCGGATCTGTTTTTTGTAAAAGACGAAAATCGAAAAACAAAAGTCAGGCTCGATCAACTCAACATTAAAAATGAATACCACGAAATCGCTTCCATTCATGGTCACGATGCTTTTTTAATTGAATTTGAGCAACTTAGTCGGTTACTAAAGCCTTATTTCGGTTAAAAAAAAACACGAGCTAATTAAATAACCAGCCTTACAAATGAGGATTAATATATTTTTATCTCCTCTTAAAACTTCCTGAAAAAATAATTTCATCATAGTATATCCTACCTTAAAGTAGTATTTAACTCATACTGTGAAGATTAATCACTGCAATTATTTAGAATACCTCTAAATTAAATCAATAGACGCGATTTCCGTTAATGTTATTTATTTAACATTTATTTTTGTTACCATATTGGTATTTAATTACCAGTTTGACGGCTAACAAAAATTCAGTGATAATAATCTAATTATATGCACTTTATAAAATTATTCGAAATAAAGAATTGTTTAAAGAAATCAATAAAAATGATATAAAGATGTCGAAAATTTTAAAAGCAATATTACCTCCTCCGGGATGGCAGTTTCCGGCAGCAATTGTTGCCGGTGTGCTTTTTGGATTGGGGGCTTATATCCTTTATATTTCAAATGCTGTATCTTATCTTTCAGACGATCCTAAAACCTGTATTAACTGCCATGTAATGAACCACGAATATGCCTCTTGGTTTCACAGTGCACACAGGGAAAAGGCCAGTTGTAACGATTGTCATGTGCCTCACGACAATATTTTTAATACCTATTTTTTTAAAGCAAAGGATGGGTTAAGGCATGCAACGATATTTACATTAAGACAAGAGCCTCAAGTAATTAGAATTAAAGAAGAAGGAGCAGCAGTTGTTCAAAACAACTGTATCCGGTGTCATAATGATTTGATAACGGATAATAAGATGCTAGCAAAAACAAAAACCTTCGACCATTTTAGAACAGAAGGGAGACAGTGTTGGGAATGTCATAGAGAAGTGCCACACGGACGGCTTAACAGCTTGTCGGCGGCGCAAAATGCCCAAATACCAAAAACAAGAAAACCAATCCCTGATTGGATAAAAAATTTAGTCAAATAAAATATAAAAAAGATTTATTATGAGCACAGGAAGAAAACCGATAGTAAATTGGATCCTATTTTTTACCACCATCGTTGTGGTATTCTTTCTAGGATTGTTGGCATCCTCCATCACCGAAAGAAGAGCAGAAGAACCTGCCACTTTAAAACCACAGGCTGAACTTAATCAGTTTGATCCTCGCAATGAGGTGTGGGGAGAAAATCACCCAACGGAATACGAATCATGGAAAAAAACGGAAGAAGGTGATTTCAAATCAAAATATAATGGGAACGCTATGATTGATATGCTTGAAGAAGACCCAAGATTAGTTGTTCTTTGGGCTGGATATAGCTTTTCTAAAGACTATAACCAAAGCAGAGGGCATATGCACGCCATCGAAGACCTTAGAAATATCTTAAGAACAGGTGCTCCAACAGACGATAACGACGGGCCAATGCCTTCTACTTGCTGGACCTGTAAATCGCCTGATGTACCACGCGTTATGAACGAAGAGGGTGTTACTGAATATTATACAGGGAAATGGGCACGTTTGGGTGCTGAGATCGTAAATCCAATCGGTTGCGCCGATTGTCATAATGCAGAAACAATGGATCTTCAGATTTCTCGCCCTGCTTTAGTCGAAGCTTTTGAACGTCAAGGTAAAAATATTGAAGAAGCCACCCATAACGAAATGCGTTCTTTGGTTTGTGCACAATGTCACGTAGAATATTATTTCGATAAGGATAGAAAAGGTAGCGAAGGCGCTGAATACCTAACATTCCCTTGGGATAATGGAACAACAGTTGAAGCGATGGAAGCCTATTATGATGCGAAAGAATTTAGCGATTGGACACACAGCATGAGTAGAGCGCCAATGCTAAAAGCGCAGCATCCGGGTTTTGAAACATTCAGTATGGGCATCCATGCGGAGCGTGGTGTTAGTTGTGCCGACTGCCATATGCCTTATATGAGCGAAGGTGGACGAAAATTTACGGATCATCATATTCAATCTCCTCTCAATAATATCGAAAATTCTTGTATGGTTTGTCATAAAGAGAAAACCGAAACATTACTAAAAAATGTTTACGATAGACAAGATAAGGTAATCGAAAATCGCGACCAGCTTGAAAAACTTATAGTTAGAATGCATGTGGAAGCTAAAACCGCTTGGGATTTAGGTGCTACAGAAGAACAAATGGCGGCCATCTTAATGGACATCCGTCATGCCCAATGGCGCTGGGATTATGCAGCTGCTTCGCATGGAGCTTCTTTCCACGCCCCTATTGAAATTTCGAGAGTGATAGCAACCGGAATAACCATTGCACAAGAAGGAAGAATTAAACTAGCTCGCTTATTGATGAAATTAGGGCGCTCGGAAGAAGTTCCATATCCCGATATTTCTACAAAAGCCAAAGCTCAAAAATATATCGGCTTACCCATGGAAAAACTCATCCAAGAAAAAGAAGAGTTTAAGAAAAACATCCTCCCTAAATGGGATCAAGAAGCGAAAGAAAGGGAAGCGAAATTGAAAACGACTTATGTAAATAAGAATTAGCACTTTCAAGCGTATTGAAATAGCCATGCGTCATAAGGCGGATGGCTATTTTTTTAAAACCGCTACATTTACACCTTTAAAAGCTGATTTATAATTTAGTTTTGTATCAAAATACGTCCTTAATGAATTTAAGTCAACATAAAGATAATAATGAGCCAAAGGGACTCTGGCAAAAGAATTGGTCTTATCCAGAAGGATTTTTAATTGTTCTGGGCTTATTTCTTGCAGGAATAGGAATAGAATGGACAAATGGCTTTTCTTCCTTGCCCAAACTTATTTTTCCACAAAACCTGATTCTAGGCCTTGGCTATGTTCTTATTCTTATTATTTCCTATCTACTCTTTAAGAAAAGCAATGCGATAAAATTCTTAAAAAGCGTACCCGCTGCCATAAGTGCCCTTGTTTTTTTAGGATTTAATGCACTGCTCATGGGCCTTTTTTTGCAAAATCCAAATGCGGATGGCTGGCAAGCCCGATTGGCTTTTTCAAACGTAACTTCGAGCTGGTATTATCTTTTTTCAAGCTTATATATGATAAGTGCTTTGGGTATACTAATTATTGATAAAGTAGCAAATTTCAAATTAAAAGATTTAGGAATACTAGTTAGTCATATTGGATTATGGCTAGTTATTTTTGCAGCAAGTATGGGGAGTTTCGATGTTACCCGACTAGAAATGAATTTAAGTAAAGGGGAAACCAGCTATCAAGCAACAGACCGATCCACCGGAAAGGTTTATCTCATGCCTTTTGCTTTTAGGCTTACCGATTTTATACTCGACGAATATCCGCCCAAACTTGGTATAGTAGACAATACAAATGGCACCTTGCTTCACGAACAAGGGAAAAATTTAAGAGTTTTGGAAGGTGAGCCTACCTTTCAATTGATGAACTGGGAAGTGCAAATACTAAATTATTACGAAACGGCCGGAAAAGCAGGACAGCAGTATTATTTTATGCGCGATATTGGTGCTCCGCCAGCAGTGCAGGTTCAAGCTATATCAGGAGCATCAGACACTATTGTAGGCTGGATTACTTGCGGAAGTTTCAACAGCCAATACGAAAGTTTAAAACTTGATGAAACTCATTCTATGATTATGCTTTTTCCGGAGCCTAAAAACTATAAATCGGAAATAGATTTGCTCTTGCCAAACGGCGATCAATCGCATTTTTACATCGAAGTCAATCAACCCTATACTTGGGGCGAATGGAAAATATATCAACTTAGTTATGATGATGAATTGGGAAAATGGTCGGATAGTTCAGTGATTGAACTCGTACGCGATCCTTGGCTTCCGGTAGTTTACACCGGTATATTTCTAATGCTTGTCGGAGCTATTTATCTGTTTTGGTTCGGGCGTACTAAAAAATAAATGCGTGTTATGGTTTGGATAAATTTTTCTGTTTTTGCTTATATTACGCTTGCTCTTTGGCTAATCGGAATCGTTTTGAGTAATTTCGATAGCAAAAAATACAAAAAGACAGCATTGCTATTCTTAGGCTTAGGATTACTGGTCCTCTCCTATTTTATCTTCGATTTATGGCGCTTATTGCAAAGACCTCCTATGCGTACTTTAGGCGAAACTCGTTTGTGGTACAGTGTGTTTTTACCCATTATCGGCATTTTAATTTTTGCCCGTTGGAATTATAAATGGTTTGTGACTTATACATTTGGTTTGGCATCCATATTCTTAATCTTAAACCTTTTTCATCCTGAAAATTACGATAAAACCTTAATGCCGGCCTTGCGCAGTGTTTGGTTTGTTCCGCATGTAATCGTTTATATTATTGCCTATGCGCTGTTGGCAGCTAGTAGTGTGGTATCCCTTCAGGCTTTAATCAATAGATATATTTTAAAGAAAAAAATTGCTGTTATTCATTTGGCTGATAACTTGGTCTATATTGGTTTTGCTTTTTTAACAATGGGATTACTTTTTGGCGCTTTATGGGCCAAAGAAGCTTGGGGTCATTATTGGACTTGGGATCCAAAAGAAACATGGGCATTACTCACTTGGTTGGTTTACTTGGTTTATATTCACCTCAGAATTTATAAAACAGTAAATGAAAAAACGGCTATTTGGGTCTTGGTACTTGCCTTTATTATTCTTTTGGTTTGCTGGTTTGGCGTTAATTATTTGCCATCAGCCAGCAACAGTATACATACTTATACGCAAACTTAGTTGGAAAAAGAATAAAAATACAAGCTGCAATTCGTTCATTTCGGAAAAACGGAGCCCCTCTTTTTCTATTTTTCGAAGTGCATCTCAACTGCCATCCAATATAACCACAGTTATATCTTTATATAGAAATTAAAAGCGAAAAAGAATTCAGCATCAGATGGTGTAAAAAAGCCCGAATCCAGCTTCCAGCAAGCGTTCTAAGCTCCAAATTTATTTCGTCTTTTTACGAATAAGTTTTAATTTTGTTCGAGATATTTTGTATTTTTACCTGAGCTATAATCTAACCAACTGATGAATATCTATACTTTTCTTAGTCTTATTTCAACCCTGTTTGTATTCAGCCTTGGACTACTTGTCCATTTCAAAAAACAGAGAACTCGATTGACACTTGTGTTTTTTATGTTTACCATCGCATTGGGCATTTTAAATATCAGCCAATTTCAAATGCGGATGGCTACCCATTTTCAGGAGGCATGGTTATGGTCGAAAGTATATGCAATATGGCCATTAACTATAGCTTTATCCGTTCATTTTGTATTGGAGCTTAATCAAAATAAACGGAGAGGCTTTCTGTTCTACGCTTTGCTCTATTTTCCGGGACTACTCTTTTCTTACATCCAATTCTCAACCAATTTAATTGCCTTGGCTCCAATCGAAAAATATTGGGGTTGGTCTATGCAATACAATTATTCAATTTGGCATACCATAGCCATATCCTATGGTATCTTGTACTGGATGCTCTCCATTTTTATTCCTTTATTTTACGCTAAAAGATTTACCGGGAATCTAAAAAAACAAGCATTAATTATTTTTATCGGCTATTCCTTCAACTTTCTAATCACCGTTGCAACCGAAGTATTTTTACCTTATTTCGAAATTAATATACCGGAACTTGGGAATACGGCAGGGGTAGTTCCTTTGAGTTTAATTGCTTTTGCTATTTGGCGTTACGATATGTTCTCCTTGAGCAAAGAGTCATTATCAGGACAACTTTTTGCAAGCATCTCCAATTATTTATTGTTGATAGATGATAAAAGGGTAATCCTCGAGATAAATCAAAATTTATTAAATAGGTTAAACTATAATCACGATGAAGTTGTAGGCAAAAAATTGGATTTTCTTCTTGACAAGCATAAGGCATACAATAATCCGCTAAGCAATCATATTTTTCAATCCGGTGAATTCCAAAACAAGGAAATCGTATTTGCCAATAAAGCAAAAAAAGCGGTTCCGCTCACTTTTTCTGCTTCTTTTATTAATCCGTCCGGCCAAGCCAAGGCGGGATTCATTTACGTTGGCATAGACGAAAAATCGAGTATGCATAGTCAAGTGCTTATTGATGAAAACAAAAAGCAGATTGAATTCTTAGCTGAAGCGGCTCTGGATTTAGTAAATTTAAAAACCAAAGAAGAGGTTTATGAATATATCGCGCAGAAAACCTATCATTTCCTAAACAAGCAAGTGGTGATTGGCTGTACAGAATTCACGAACAATTCAGAAAAAAATAGTTGCCAAATAAAAGCATTGTATGGCGTGGATAAAAAATTAGACTTATTGAGTTCTGCACTCGGTTTCGATATTAAAGAATTTTCGGCATCAACCAATGAAAACTATATAAATCAATTGGTTGAAGGAAAATTAACGAACATGAGTTTTGATTTACCAACCTTTACCAATGGCCTAATTACTGAAAAAAAAGGGGAAAAAATAAAAGAGATTATCGGATTAAAAGAACTCTATATTATTCCTATTCGATTTGGAAATCATTTCTTTGGCGCCATTCATATTGCCACAAAAAAAACAACACCTCCTCTAAATAATGACCTGATCGAGTCTTTAATGTCTATAGCTTCCATCGTTTTAAACCGACAATATGCTGAATCTGAGCTTTCAAAAAGCGAAAAATTATTTAAATCTATTGTCGAAAATTCTTTGATCTCGATTTTTATCATCGACCTGGAGGGTAAATTTCTATTAGCGGAAGGAAAGAGTCTGCCTAAACTTCAGATGTTGCCCGGCACGATCGTGGGTCAGTCCGTATTTGAAAGCTATCCTCATTTCCCAAAGATTATCCAAAATGTAAAACGCGCCTTAAAAGGAGAATCATTCAACGATGTCATTAGCATTTTAAATCGTATGTATTTCAATGTCAGTTTTTCTCCATTTTTGTCAGAAGATGGTCAATTGCTTGGAACAATAGTTATGGCTGATGAAATCACAAACCGCATCAAATCGGAGAAGAAATTAGAAAATCTATCAGAGATGCAAAGCAAACTGTTTCAGGTTATTGGACATGATTTAAAAAGTCCTACGGCCAATATCCTTAGTTTTGCCGATCTTATGCTTAGCGAATTTGACTCTTTTACGCGTGAAGAAATCCAAAAATTTATAAAAAACATCCAAAGCTCAGCAAATAACTCGTTTCATATCCTGAATAGCCTACTCGAATGGTCAAAATCTATTCAAATGGAAGGCTCTATTCAACCCGAAAAGGTTTACTTAAAAAAAGTATCTGAAGAAGCCATCAAACAGGTTTTGCCATTAGCCAACAAAAAAAATATAGAAATAGCGAATAGTGTCGAAGAAAGTAGCTTTGTATTCGTGGATAAAAAAATGATTATAACCGTTTTGCGGAATTTACTTTCAAATGCCATCAAGTTTACAGAATCCGGAGGACAGATTTCCATCACTGCCAAAAAAACGAATAGGCGTATGGAAATTTCAGTCTCTGATTCGGGCATTGGTATGACACAAGAACAAGTAGACACTCTTTTTGATTTTGATGATAAAAAAGTTAGCATAGGTACTGCAGGCGAAATAGGCAGCGGAATAGGACTGCAAATCTGCCGAGATTTTATCGATAAAAATGGCGGTGAAATTACGGTCCAAAGCAAATTAAAAGAAGGCAGTGTATTTACAATCTCCCTTCCCATTCCCGATGATAGTAAAAAAGCCCTAGCTTAATCTACATCCAATTCATCTTTTGCTTTGGGCAATGATGACTATGAATTTTACTCCATTATTTCATTTCTAAGAAACCGAAAACCTTCCGCTTCAAGCTTTTTTGCAGAAACCCGACTGCCTTCCAATAATATAACGGCCATTTTTCCAAACCTCAATTTAAAGACAAAGGAAGGAATGGCCAGCGGAATATAGATTCTCTGCTTTTTACGGGCAAGGTATTGCATGACTTGCTTGTTTGTAATTTGCTGCGGATGAACAGCATTATAAACCTTTGCTGCATTCTCTTTTTCGATAACAAATAAAAATAAGCGTGCTAAATCCTCTAATGCAATCCACGCAACATATTGATTGCCCGAACCCAATGGCAAAGCAAAGCCAAATTTTAGAGGCGCAAGCATTTTTGGCAAAGCACCGCCCTCCAAACTCATCACTACACCTAAACGCAGTTTAGTAACACGTAAACCAAGATCGGCAAACTTATCAACGGCATTTTCCCAGGCGACTACAGTTTGGGCTAAAAAATCTGTTCCGGGATCATCTTCTTCTTTATAAATAGCATCGCTCGTTGTTGAACCATAATAACCTATGGCAGAAGCCGAAATGATGCGTGAAGGCTTATATTCGGATTTTTGAACGGCGGAATAGAGGAGTTCAGTTGTTTTTACGCGACTATCAACAATCTTCTTTTTTTGTTTTTCTGACCAACGTTTCGAAGAAATATTTTCACCGGCCAAATGAATGATAATATCCGCAAAAACGATGGCCTTTTCATCCAAGATGCGATTTTCATAATCCCAATAAAACGATTTTACGCCGAGAATATGCTTTTGTCGACTCAAAACGGCAACCGTAAATCCTTTTGAAGTCAGCAAATCGCCAATCGCTTTCCCAACAAGTCCGGTACCTCCTGTAATTAAAACATTCCTTCTCATTTCTTACTCGATGTATTTGTGGTGGATTTCTGTTAAATCGGCATTCCTATCTATATCGTAAATATGCTGATGAAAATAACGCAACTTATTAAAAACTTGCAGCGCTTGTTTCAATTCATTTTCTTTTAAGTTTCCAACAATAATTTCGGAAATTTTATGCATTTCATCAAAAGAGCCCATTATGGTTTCTACACCTTTTGCAGTAAGCGATACACGCTTGGCACGTTTATCATCCGGATCCGGTATTTCCTGCACTAATCCGTTTTTTATTAAACGTTTAAGTATTTCGCTTCCGCTCGATGTTTCTAATAAATGCAAATGAATGAGCTCGTTTTTCATCAGGCTTTTTTGCTTTAATAAAGAAGCTAAAAAACCAAATTCATCAATCGTTTTTATGTCGGTACCTACAAAAGCTTTTTTCATATAATGTTTAGCAAAGCGATATAAATTGGTTAATAAAGTCGAAAATTCAACTTCCGCATAAGATTTATAATTCTGAAAATTATTTTTATCAAAGCCTTCACTTGGAATTATTTTTTTTTCTGTTGACACTTGATCACGCAAGTATACCGAAAAGGCTTTTAAATCACTGTTTCCAAAGGTCTCTTCGTAATTTTCCACATGATCTAAAAGCGCTTTAAGTAATTTAGTATGTTCCGACATCGTATTAAATTTGTTAATTTATTACTATTTTGTTATTATTAATACGTTTTTGTATTACATTTGCAAATATAATTCAAATACGTATCATAATAATGAAAAACATAAAATACTTTTATTTTATTCTAACGCTATTCCTTTTCTCGAGTATCGCATTTGCCCAGGATGGTCATTTAAAAGGTCAGATTCATGATGCCATAAACAATGAGCCCTTGCCTTTTGCAAATGTTTTAGTCGTTGGCACCGACAATGGAGCCATAAGTGATTTGGATGGAAATTTTAAAATTAGCGGACTCGCACCGGGCTACCTTAAATTACAGGTCTCCTTTGTCGGCTACCAAACCAAATTAAGTGAAGATATATTTATAAGCAATTCGAACAGCCCCTATATTGAAATCTATTTAGAACCCAGCCAAAACGATTTAGCTGAAGTGATAGTAAAAGTCGATCCTTTCCAAAAAAAGGAAGAAGCCCCCATATCTATGCAAAGCATTACGACCAGAGAAATTGAAAGTAATCCGGGCAGTAATCGCGATATTTCACGCGTCATCCAATCTTTTCCGGGCGTAGGATCAACACCTGCTTTTAGAAACGACGTGATTATTCGCGGAGGCGGACCTTCGGAAAATCGCTTTTTTTTAGATGGCGTTGAAATTCCGGTTTTGAATCATTTTTCAACACAAGGCGCATCAGGCGGTCCGGTAGGAATCATCAATGCCGATTTTATTCGAAACGTCGATTTTTATTCTGCTGCATTTCCATCGTCAAAATACAATGCGCTTAGTGGCATACTCGATTTTCATCAAATTGAGGGAAGTAAAGATAAAACCAACCTCCAGGCAACATTAGGCGCTAGTGAAGCAGCGCTTACATTGGATGGACCTCTGGGCGAAAAAACAAGTTATATTTTCTCCATTCGTCAATCTTATTTGCAATTTTTATTTTCAGCCATCGGCTTGCCTTTTTTACCCACTTTTTCTGATTATCAGCTCAAAGTCAAAACAAATCTGGATACAAAAAATCAGTTTACACTTATTAGTATAGGTTCTTTAGATCATCTTACACTAAATACAGGAATCGAAAATCCGACGCCTGAACAAGACTATATTTTAAGTCAAATTCCTATAAATAATCAATGGAGCTATACCATTGGCGTTGTTTACAAGCATTTTTTCGATAAGGGGCATCACACCCTTGTTTTAAGTCGAAATATGCTGAATAATGAGTTTTATAAATACCCCGACAATAACGAAAACCTCAGCAAAAGTTTCGATTACAACTCGAGAGAGGCTGAGAATAAGTTTAGGTACGAATTGGATATCAAAAAAAACGACATCAAATACAATATCAGTGCTAATCTGGAATATGCAAAATATTCCAACCAAACGGAACAACAGGTTTTCACATCCGACAGTTTAATCAATTTCAAATACGCCACAGACCTGAATATTTTTAAATATGGGTTATCGGGGCAAGCTACCAAGCGATTTTTGGACAATCGACTTTTGCTCTCTTTTGGCATTCGATTCGATGCCAATAACTACAACGAGCATACGTCCAATCTCTTCAATCAGTTTTCGCCCCGCTTATCAAGTTCCTATTCCCTCACGGCTAAAACTTTTCTGAATACCGGGCTGGGTCGATACTATCAGCAAGCCGCTTATACAACGCTTGGTTACCGGAATAATGCCGGCGATTTAGTTAATTTACAAGAGGCTCGCTTTATTGGTTTAAATCAATACAATTTAGGAATTGAACATCGTTTTTCTGATAAGGTTTTACTATCGCTTGAAGGCTTTTATAAAGCTTATTTTCAATACCCGATAGATTTGCAAAGTGGAGCCAGCTTAGCCAACCAGGGTGCTGCATATAGCAGTGTTGCGGGAGCTGCACCGGTTACATTTACCGGAAAAGGAAAGGCTTATGGATTCGAAATTTTGAACCGATGGAATTACCAAACATTTTCTGTTTTAGCCTCTTATACTTATGTTCAGAGTTTGTTTACGGATTTAAGTGGCACTTATATTCCATCCTCTTGGGACAGCAAACATCTGCTAACCATTACAGGATCTAAGGAACTGAAAAAAGATTGGCGCATAGGCTTTAAATGGCGCTATGTTGGGGGCTTGCCTTATACACCCTACGATTTGGCAATATCGTCGAATATACAAGCTTGGAATGCCATTGGCCAGCCCTATTTAGATTATACGAAGCTCAATTCCGAACGATTTGCCGCTTTTCATCAACTGGATTTACGAATTGATAAAAATTTCTTTTTTAAGAAGTGGACACTGATGCTCTATATCGATATCCAAAACGCCTATAATTTTCAAAATAAAGGACAAGATTTTATTGTCCGAGCAAAAAACGATGATGGAACTTATGCCACAACAAATAACGATACGGAATATAAACTTGAATCTGTAGAAAATTGGTCGGGAACCGTTTTACCTACCGTTGGACTTATGATAAAATTGTAGTCGTTTTTTTTAGCGCAAATTTAAGTGCCTTAGGGGAAAATCATTTTCAAATATGAACGGAAGAAAAAAGAGGAACTGAGTATTTAGTTCAATAAGAAAGAGCTAAAATTTGTAGAATCAGGATTGTCCTATCATAGGAAATACTCGCCTTTCTAATCCGAAGCATATCCAACTAAAAAAGCTTATCCTGATAGTTTTTTATCACTTGGATTTAATAAATAAGTCCATTTTAGAGAATGAAGTTAGTTAATATTTACTTATTTTCCGTTTTTTGAGGTTTCAAAAAACAACAAATTGCATTTATTTTGCTTATAATCAGTCTTTTATGTGATTACAAATTGACTTGTATACCTTATATTTTTAGACTAAATTTACTGTTCAATTTAATCTTTATAACTACAATGTATAATACTCTTCAGCGTATATAAATCCCAATAAGAAAATACAACAATAAATTTCACATTAAATAACTATTAACAAATCGGCCTTAACTTAGTTTTAGGCAAAAATAAATCTATATGAAAAATGTAAACAAATCCCTTTCTAAAAGGGAAAAAAGAATGGAAAGGAATAAAAACTACATGGTTTTTACAATCTTATTTATCGGCTTATTATCATTTTCTTCTTCTACTTATGCTCAAAATTCCGGTTTCGTAGCAGCGCAAGATAATACAGCTTGCGAAACAAATTGGAATTATGATTATATTCAAAATGTTCCACCAATCATGATGAGAGATCCTCTTATTGAAATGCTCGGACAAACTAACGATCCTATACCCTATTATTACGAAGAAGCAGTTAAAATAACAGGCCACTCTTGCCAAGTTGTAGCCTCCGCATGGATGATTACTCGTTTAGCATTAGAGCAACTTTACCCAAATGGTGAAGTTCCAGTACGTGGGCAAATTAAGATTGAAATGCCGGGAGCAGAAGACGAATGGAATATAGGAGTATATGGTGAA
>JBFHQD010000076.1:0-13136 GCA_041592395.1 Bacteroidales bacterium
CACAAATCCGGCAATCATAGGACTAACACTAGCCTTAGCACTCATCGGAACTTCAATTACGCCTGTGGCTTGAACAATATCGTAAAAAGCGTAATTGGTCACTTGTCCTATGCTCATATTGGTATTTTCGAAAACACTTTTGGAAACTAAAAACTGATTTTCTTTTTCTGTATTTTCTTGACTATTTTCTACTGGTTCTGCGCTATTCTTGCAAGCACTTATAAGTAACATTGCAAAAAAGAGAAATATAAAGGCTTTAAATGTCTTCATTAGTTTAGATTTAAATATTTTAAACGAATCGTATTTTGATTGTATGAATTTAGATTATCGAGGTAATCAAGCTCGATAAGCTGTGCACTTTGTACGCTTTGAAGAAATTGAAGGAAATCGATTTCTCCATGCTGATAGCTTTTTTTAGCCACTTTTAGCAGCTCTTCGGCCAATTGCTGTCCATTGCTTTGGTAGTACAACAAAGCTTGTTCGTCGCGGTTTAATGCGCTTAATAAACTTTTTTGTTTTGCTTGCAATTGAAAATAAACACTAAAGTAATTTTGATCCACTACTTTTTGCTGAATTGCCGATGCCCTTATTTTAGATTGAGAAGCCCCAAACCACAACGGCAGTGACACGCCAACAGAAAATCCTTGATACAATTGAGCCGCCGGACCATTGTTTTTTCCTTGAAAATATTCCAGACTCAAATCGGGCATCTGATTTGCCTTTGCCAATTTATTAAGCGATAAGGCATTTTGCTTTTGCTTGGCCAACAAAAGTATTTCGGGATGCCCTTCTAGAGAAGTAGTCGTAATCTCCAGCTTTGTCAAATGCGTATCGGCAAGCTTAAAATCTTCTTCTAAAACTAAAAACCGATTTAACGCGACAAGGCCAATGCGCATATCTTCATCCAATTGTTTTAATTGCATGCTAATTTCTTGCTGTCGAGCTTGCGTATTGAGCATTTCCAAATAATTCTGTTCACCCAAAGTGTATTTACGCTTTGCCGTTTGCGCTATGCCCGAATATAAACTATCCAAATGGGCTAGAATACTTCGTTTATGTTGTAAATAAACCAATTGATAATAAGCCAAAGTAAGTTCTTCTAAGAACTTATTTTTAACGAGCTCAAATTTGGCCTTTTCCATAGCCCACTCCATTTGTGCAACACTTCGCTGAGCGGTATAGACACCAGGAAAACGGATGGCTTGGGAAATTCCCCATACTTTAATGGGCAATCCGTTTAATCCCATATTGTTTTCATCGTATTGATAATAGATATTTGTCTTTTCCAGATCGAAAGAAGTCCCCAACAAAGCTTGTTTTTCATCCACTGAAAAAGCAGCGGCTTTCACGGCATTGTTGTTTTCCAAACCGATTTCTATGGCTTTATCTAAAGTGATTATTTGTTGCGATTTACCGGCAAATGGCAAAATCATAAACAACATTATCACACTGGTTATAAGCGTTTTATTTTTTAACAGACGTCTTTCTTTCGACTTTTCATAGAGATAATATAAAATAGGAAGAACGATTAAAGTCAGCAATGTAGAGGTGACCAAACCACCAATAACTACAGTTGCTAAAGGACGCTGAACCTCAGCACCCGATCCGTTGGAAAACGCCATCGGAAAGAAACCCAATGCGGCTGCCGAAGCGGTTAATAAAACGGCACGCATACGTTCTGAAGCGCCTTGAATTACACGCTGTTTGATGTCGGTTATGCCTTGCTCTTTAAGCTCCTTAAAATGTTCGATAAGGACAATACCATTTAAAACAGCAATTCCGAAGAGTGCAATAAAACCAACACCGGCAGAAATACTAAAAGGCAAATCGCGCAGCCAAAGTAAAAACACACCGCCAACCGCTGAAAGAGGAATAGCTGTATAGACCATCAGCGCTTCTTTTACAGATCCAAAAGCAAAATGCAACAGTATAAAAATTAATAAAAGTGCCACAGGAACAGCAATCAGCAGTCGGGCTTTGGCCGAACGCAGATTTTCAAATTGTCCCCCATAACTCACAAAATACCCCGAGGGTAAATGAATATTTTCATCAATTAACAATTGTACATCTTTTACTACAGATTCTAAATCGCGGTTACGCACATTAATTCCAACCACTATACGTCTTTTTGTATCATCGCGTGAAATTTTTGCTGGACCTTTTGAGTATTTAATATCAGCTACTTCGCTTAAAGGAATCAGATTTCCGTTGGGAATAGTGATATACAATTTCTGTAAATTACTGATGTTTTTACGAAAATCTTCTTGCAGACGAATCACCAAATCGTAACGTTTTTCGCCTTCGAAAATATAACCTGCAGAAACGCCGGCAAAAGCCAAAGAAACGACTTGATTCAATTCCTGTACGCTCACTCCATACTTTGCCATTTGTCCGCGATCGTACTGAATGCTCATTTGAGGCAAGCCTTCCACTTTTTCGATCGTAATATCCGAAGCTCCTTCCACATTTTGAACCAAGTCCTTTATTTCATCCGCTTTCGCAGCCAAAATACTTAAGTCCTCACCAAATATTTTAATCGCTAAATCGGCGCGAACACCGGTAATCAATTCGTTGAAACGCATTTCGATAGGTTGTGTAAATTCATAATCAACACCCGGAATAACGGAAAGTGCTTCTTTAAATTTATCGGCCAGTTCATCTTTCGTTTTGGCTGATACCCATTCGCTTTTTGGTTTTAATTTGATAATGATATCCGATTCTTCCATGGCCATAGGATCGGTGGGCACCTCAGCAGCACCAATGCGGCTTACCACTTGATCGACTTCAGGAAAATTCTCTAATAGTATTTGTTCTACACGCGTTGTAATTTGAATGGTTTTACTTAGAGAAGTTCCTGTTTTTAAAACGGGTTGAATTACAAAATCCCCTTCATCTAAAGTGGGCACAAATTCTCCACCCATACGCGAAAATGTATACACTGAAATCGCTAACAAAATCACTGAAGCGCCAAGAATAATTGTTTTATGCAACATGGCATATTCAATCGTAGGAAGATATAAACCTCTTAACCAGCGCATTAAACGATGCGAAATATTATTGCTGCTTTTTGGCGGTTTTAGAAAAAGGCTGGAAACAACCGGCACATAAGTAAATCCAAAAATCATTGCTCCGATTAAAGCAAAAGAAAAGGTCATTGCCATAGGTCTAAACATCTTGCCTTCTACACCGGTAAGCGATAAAATAGGGATAAACACAATCAGGATAATCAATTGACCAAAAATGGCTGAATTCACCATTTTACTAGCACTCGTAAGTGTTATTTTGTCGAGCTCTTCGCGCCGTTTATGTTCTTCTAAATGACCGATATCTTTCCACTGCGAGGCTATCCGAAAAGCAATAAACTCAACAATAATAACGGCTCCGTCGATGATAATTCCAAAGTCGATCGCCCCTAAACTCATTAAATTAGCGTCGACCCCAAAAATATACATCAGCGAAAGCGTAAACAATAGCGCCAGTGGAATAACAGATGCTATCAATAATCCGGAACGTAAATTACCCAAAAGAAGAATAACGATAAACAAAACGATTAAAAAGCCAAGAATCAAATTTTCGGTAACCGTAAAAGTTGTTTTTCCTATCAACTCGCTTCGCTCTAAAAAAGCATTGATAAAAACGCCTTCGGGAAGTGTTTTTTCCACTTCGGCTACGCGTTCCTTAACGGCTTCGATTACTTTTTTTGAATTTCCGTCTTTGAGCATCATTACTTGCCCTAAAACTTTTTCGCCTTCACCATTTCCGGTAATAGCTCCAAATCGAGTCGCCGATCCCGTTTGAACTATAGCCACATCGCGCACAAGTACAGGAATTCCCTCGCGCGTTTTTACGATAATATTACCGATATCTTCGAAAGATTTGGCTAAGCCTTCGCCTCTGATAAAATAACTCTGATTTCCTTTTTCAATATATCCACCGCCAACAACGGCATTGTTTTTTTCGAGGGCATTAAACACTTCTATAACTGTGGTATTCATAGCTCTTAATCGCTCCGGATTAATTGCTACTTCATATTCTTTTAGGTAGCCTCCCCAAGTATTCACTTCCACAACTCCCGGAATTCCTGATAATTGTCGTTTTACTATCCAATCTTGAATGCTACGCAGTTCCATCACCGAATAAACCGAATCGTATCCGGGCTTTGTGTCCAAAATATATTGATAAATTTCGCCCAATCCTGTCGTAATCGGTCCCATGGTAGGTGTACCAAAACCTTGAGGAATTTTTTCTTGCGCCGATTGAATCTTTTCAGCAATCAACTGGCGGGGTAAATAGGTTCCTAAATTATCGTCAAAAACAATGGTGACTACGGATAAACCAAATTTAGACACCGATCGGATTTCTTTAACGCCAGGCAAATTAGCCATCTCCAATTCAACAGGATAGGTGATAAACTGTTCAATGTCTTGTGTGGATAAATTTCGTGATGTTGTTATTACTTGTACCTGATTGTTTGTTACATCAGGAACAGCTCCGATAGGAATCTGACTAATCGAAAATAAGCCGAAGATCACTACCGATAAGGTAAACAGAATAACGATAAGCTTATTCTTTATACTAAACTTTATAAGTGCTTCCAGCATTGTGGATGAATTAATTTCTAAAAATTGAAGAATACATTTGAAAATCTGGTTAATTATGCTAACGCAAAGAACGAAAATATTTCATTCAATTCCAATACAAATACCTATAAATTATATGTGTTTTATGCGTTTGGACATCAATACATTAGATAATTCAATTATTTTTTTAACATTTTTTTTATACTTCTGTGTTTTTGTGGCATACATATTGGTAATTCATTACCTATATAAAAACAAAATTAAAAATGAAAATTTATAAACTATTTACCCCCCTTGTCCTCGTCCTTACATTCGGAATTTCTTCGTGTACAAAAGACGACACCCCTGAATCGAATCCATTAAATACAGAACTCACAACAGCCGAACTTGATATGTTAAGCCATATGATGGAGGAGGAGAAACTCGCTTACGATGTGTATATTACGCTTTATACGATGTATGAAACTCCCATTTTTAATAACATTTCGAAAAGTGAACAATCGCACATGGATGCTGTCGAAGCTCTCATAGAAAAATACAATATCGAAAATACGGCATCCACCACTTTTGGTGTATTTAACCACCCCGATTTTCAAGAATTATACGATGCTTTGATTGAATCAGGAAGTCAATCACTAGTAGACGCACTAAAAGTTGGTGCTACAATAGAAGATGTTGATATTTATGATTTAGATGACTATTTAAGCAAGACAGAAAATGCCGATATTATCTCCGTATTCGAATTTTTAAATTGTGGATCGTTTAATCATTTAAATGGTTTTATAAATCAGCTTGATTTACAAAACGCCGAATATGCGCCTCAATTTATTAGTCAAGAGCGCTTTGATGAAATACTAGATGCCGGACATTCCGCTTGTTCGTCGTACAGTATATAAACAACCCTATAGGAGAAAACGTAGCGCTTCCTTTTTACTTAAATTGTTCAGGGGTGTTCTCGCACAAAAATCTCTAACCCATAATGGATTTGTACGACTGTATTCCCTTAATATCCAGCCTATGGCCTTATTGATAAAAAACGCTTTGGAACCTAATAACGTGTTGATGACAAAGCTTAGAAGTTTATCATCCAAATCGTTTTTATACTTTAGTTGAAAGAGAAGTGCCGAGCGCTGCAACCATATATTCTGCGATTTCAGCCAAATTTCAATTCTTTCATCCCTTGCCTTTGGAAAGTTTTGAAAATAGGAACCCATTAATTTAACGGCAATAAAATCAACGGTGTCCCACCACGATTTATTTATCACCATAAATTCGAAAAGATCTATGTCTTTCTCTTCCATTTGCTTAACATATTTAAAAGCAAGCTCCTGGGCAAAGTATTGATATTCTCTTTCGGGCTTTAACCAAAGTTCCTTTACGATTGTTTTCAAATCCACTTTGGGCGGCAAAAAAGCTTTAGCCAAGAACGGTTTTTGAATTTCTCTTCGTTCGGGGGCTGTCAGACCAAAGAATTCGAATTGATTTTTTAAATACGCTTTTTGTAATAACGCTTTCTGCGGATTCGCATGCACCAAAAATTCAACTTGCAATAGATCTATCCATTCACTCATTTTCCTGTTAGCTATATCGATTACCGAAATTACAAAAAAATAAGCATCAAAGCCTTGGGGATACCTTTGTAGACTATTTTGAGCGGTATTAAGTCAAAGAAAAAAGCCTGCATAAACTAAATACAGGCTTTTCATTTTATTTGGTTTTACGTCATTTAACGATTATCTGCAAACGCTTTTCCTGCTTTTAAAGCGGCAATATTGGCTTCAATAACTTTCTCTCCTTTACGAAGAAATATTTCCTTAATCGCTTTTTCTAATGAAGCATAGGGCAAATCAATAAAAGGACTTGCAGCGCCGAGCATAACAATATTAGAAGAGCGAGGAGAGCCTAAATCTTTGGCCATACTATCCGCATCAACAATAATGGTGTTTTTACGGCTTTTGAGCTTGTTCATTACAGCTTCCACTTCAGGATAATTGCTTATATTAACATAAGGCGTTGAATTCGTAACAATCCAACCTTCGGGTTTTAAAAATTCGATATAACGCAAAGCTTCCATAGGCTCTACCGATAATATCAAATCTGCTTTTCCTTTCGGGATTAAATCGGACGCAATAGGATCTGACGACAATCTAAAATGCGATTGAACAGCACCTCCACGTTGACTCATTCCATGAACTTCGGCTTGTTTTATTTGTAGATTATTGGCAATAGAAGCCATTCCAATAGTGGCAGCAATTGATAAAATTCCTTGTCCGCCAACACCTGCTAATATGATATCTGTTTTCATCTTTTTAATTTTTAGGTTTAGCGAAGATTTAATTCCGTAATTCGTCGATTTAGTTTCACATTCCGCGTAGTTTGAATACATTGGCGACGAGGAATAATAACGGATACTCCCTCAAAAGCCAATTCCTCACGAATAATTCGAACCATTTCGTCGTGGTTTTTCTTCATGGGAACAAATACACGAATATGCTCCGGATTAACTCCAATACCTTCGCAGATATCTTCAATCTTTCCTAAAGCAGCAGAATCTTGTCCTCCCGTCATTCCGGTTGTAAAATTGTCAGAAATAAGAATGGTAATTGGCGAATTTTCATTCACGGCATCAATCAATCCTGTCATTCCGGAATGCGTAAAAGTGGAATCGCCAATAACAGCAACAGCAGGCACTAATCCGGCATCAGCGGCTCCTTTGGCCATGGTAATGCTTGCGCCCATATCCACACAAGAGTTTATGGCATTAAAAGGAGGAAGAGCACCTAAAGTATAACATCCAATATCCGAAAAGACGCGTCCGGCTGTATAATCTCGCAAAGCCTCATTCAATGCATTATACGCGTCGATATGACCACAACCGGTGCACATTGCAGGTGGTCGGGCTTTGATAATTTCTTTTAATTCGGCATCATCGAGTAGGGCTTCTTTTTTCTTTTCTTCAAAACCGAGGGCTTGCGCCACAATATTGGGATTTAATTCTCCGTCGCGGGGAATTGTTCCATCTAAACGACCAATGATATTTTCTTTGGCGGTATATCCTTTTAATACTTCTTCAATCATAGGATAACCATCTTCTAAAACCAAAACAGAATCGCATTCATTCATTAATTTTTCCACTTTGGAGCGCGGCATCGGATATTGGCCAATCTTTAATAAAGGAAAATTCAAGGGCTTGTCCTGAAAATTCTCCATCAAATAATTGTAAGCCAAACCACAAGCTAAAATGCCAAAACTTTTATCGCTTCCGTCGATGTATTTATTGAATGGCGACACTTCCGAATCTTCAATAAATCCAGAAAAACTATTAAGCAATCCTTTGTATTGCACACGGGCAAAATTAGGCAACAATACAAATTGATGTGGATTGGAAGGAAGAATAATCTCATTCTGATCGCATAAAGGTTTACGTTCAACTGCCGCTCTGGAGTGGGCTAAACGCGTTGTAATGCGAATTAAAATCGGAACTTTAAATTTCTCCGACAATTGAAATCCGACATAAGCCATATCGTAAGCTTCTTGCTGACTCGAAGGCTCTAAAATTGGTATTTGTGCAAATTTGCCATAATAACGCGAATCTTGCTCGTTTTGAGAAGAGTGCATCGAAGGATCGTCGGCAACGGTAACCAACAAACCTCCGTTTGTTCCGGTAATCGCAGAGTTGATAAACGCATCGGCGGCTACATTTAAACCGACATGCTTCATACAAACCATGGCTCTTTTTCCGGCGTAAGACATCCCAAGTCCTGCTTCCATAGCCGTTTTTTCGTTAGCCGACCATTTACTGTGGATGTTTCTTTCTTTAGCTAATTCGTAATGCTGAACATATTCTGTTATTTCGGTGGAAGGAGTGCCCGGATATGCATAAACACCAGACATACCACCATCAATAGCACCCTGAGCGATGGCTTCAGCGCCTAACAATAATAATTTTTGCATTGGTAAATTGTATTTCGTGATCTCAAAACTATTTTGAGATTTCTTGTGGGCTTTTTTTATAAACTCAAAGATCATTTATTGAGAATCTCGGCCCCTCGAGATTTTTAGCAAAATTACAATAAAATTCATTTTCATTTGGATGCCCAAATGAAATTTAGATTTGTTTTAAGGAAGCGATAAAAATGACTTGCAGTAAGCAGATGACTTTGAGTCATCAGCTTACTAATATAAAAAAAACTATTTCACGCCCACCGCCTTATCATCGCCTCTTGGATCAGCTCCGCCTTGCATATTTCCATTGGGATAAACGAGCACGGCATCCATTTTTCCCAAAGCAGACCTTGGTTCCAAAATATGACCCATCCCTTCCAATTGCTTTATTACCGAAGAATCCAAGCCGTTTTTTTCATACAAAATGAGATCAGGCAACCATTGTGCATGCGTTTTTTTTGCATTTACGGCTTGTTGCATATCCATTCCGTATTCTACAACATTTAAAATAGTTTGATATACAGCAGTAATAATAGTAGCTCCTCCCGGACTTCCTACGACCATAAAGAGCTGCCCATTTTTTTCTAAAATAGTGGGTGTCATCGAACTTAACATACGCTTTTCAGGAGCGATGGCATTGGCTTCGGCTCCTAATAAACCAAACTGATTTGGAACACCCGGCTTAACACTAAAATCGTCCATTTCATTGTTTAAAAAGAAACCGGCCTTTTCCACGAAAACTTTGGAACCAAAGTTTCCATTCAAGGTGGTTGTTATTCCAATGGCATTATGTTCTTTATCCACTATGGAAAAATGCGTTGTTTCCACACTTTCAATAATATCGACAGTACCGCTTTTAATGGCTTTCGAATCCGTTTTTGTATCCATATGGATATCCGAAAAGCGATTTTCTAAATAATCATCATCCAATAACATATCGATGGGAATATCCACAAAATCTGAGTCGCCCATATACGTCGCTCTATCCGCATACACGCGCCGCTCCAATTCTGTCATAATATGAATACTTTTAGCAGAATTATGACCAAACTTTTTAAAATTGTAGGCTTCCGTTCCCTTTAAAAGCTGAAGTAAAGCCACGCCACCACTCGAAGGAGGAGGCATAGAAATTACATGATAATCTTTATATTGGCCTTCCACGGCATCGCGCCAAACGGATTGATATCCATCGAAATCCAATTGCGTAATAATACCTCCTTTGCTATGGATTTCATCCAGCATAGCCTGACCCGTTTCTCCGGCATAAAAGCCTTCGCGACCATTCTCTTGAATCAAACGCAAAGTATGCGCCAATTCGGGCAAGAAAATAGAATCGCCTGTTTTCCAGCCTTTTTCATTGTAAAAATAAGTCGTACTATCGTTGGCATTCAAAAAATCATTTTGATAGGCATTGAGTTTTTGCGCCTCTTTCTCAGTTAATGTATATCCATTTTCCGCCAAATCGATAGCCGGCTGAATAAGGTCGCTAAAAGGCATGGTGCCCAATTTATGATGCAGTTTTATCATCCCGTCCACTGAACCCGGAACGCCTATCGAAAGCACACCAAAAGAGGAAAGTTTAGGAATCACATTTTTGTCCTCATCCAGATACATATCTCGTGTGGCTGCTTGAGGTGCTTTTTCACGAAAATCGAGCGTGCCTGTTTCTCCATCCGCTTTGCGATAAACAGCAAAACCGCCCCCAGCGATATTTCCGGCACGAGGATAAACAACAGCTAAAGCAAACTGAACTGCAACAGCAGCATCAAAGGCATTTCCGCCTTCTTCTAGTATTTCTGCTCCAATTTCGGAGGCTAAAGGATGAGCAGTTGCTACCATGCCATTTTTTGTCAGTTCTGCACTTTTAAAGCTGAGGTTTTTTTGCAGTTCGGCTTGTTTGGATTGATCGGATTGCTTTGATGAACAAGAAAAAGCAACTAGTAAAAGGATGAGAAAGCTTAATTTTTTCATTTGTGTTTTCTTTTTAAGGATAATCTTAAAAATTAGGTGCTGACAAAATTAACTTATTTTAAGCACACTACATCTTCTTCTCCCCAATAAAGAATCAAAAAAAAGAGAAGTCATCCCTACAAAACTTCCCTCGAAAATTCGTTCATTTGCAAAAAACAAAATCCATCAACCAAAACACCATGATTATACTCGAAAAACCTTATGTTTCTGACTATTTAAAAAAAACCCTTGCAAAATTTCAATTCCCCGTTTTAGCAAATCAGTACAGCAAACAATTAGATTTAGATACAAAAACCATCTTGTTATCAGATCA
The DNA here is from genome assembly GCA_041592395.1 of Bacteroidales bacterium. Classification (GTDB taxonomy): domain Bacteria; phylum Bacteroidota; class Bacteroidia; order Bacteroidales; family UBA12170; genus UBA12170. The sequence continues at coordinate 10,810 of JBFHQD010000076.1, forward strand.
AGAAGCTGTTCAGTTTTATAATGCCAACGCAAATGCGCGTATTTATACCAATTCGGAAAATGCGATAACGTGGATTGCAAGTTATTTGCCCGAAAGTGATTTGCCACAAAAAATAAATTGGTTTAAAGATAAAGTGGCTTTTCGCGAATTAACCAAAAAACTTTTTCCCGAAGTTTTTTATAAAGCTTTAAAATTAGCTGATATTGATACCGTTAGCATTGCTGATTTTCCCAAATCTTTTGTAATAAAACCTGCCGTCGGATTTTTTAGCTTGGCGGTTTATCATGTGCACAGTCATAGCGAATGGCCCAAAATAAAAGAAAAGCTCAAAAACGAAATTGAAAAGGCCGGTCGGTTATTCCCTGCCGAAGTTTTAAATAGAACAGCACTTATTATTGAAGGCTATATTTCGGGCGTGGAATTTGCTTTTGATGCTTATTATGATGAAAATGGAAAAGCCACGGTTTTAAACATTCTAAAACACGAATTTGCTTCTTCTGATGATGTAAGCGATCGTGTGTATATTACTTCAAAAGAAGTAATGGAAACATATTTACCTCCTTTCACGTCCTTTTTAAATACGATGGGCGAATTGATTGATTTGCGTAATTTTCCTTTGCACGTGGAAGTCAGGGTAGACGAAACAGGGAAATTGGTTCCGATAGAAGTAAATCCATTACGCTTTGGCGGTTTTTGTACCACTGCCGACTTAACACCTTATGCTTGGGGATTTAATCCTTATGCCGCTTTTTTCCAAAACCATAAACCCGACTGGGATCAAATTTTAAAGGAAAAAGCGGGTAAATTATTTGGATTGATTGTACTGGATAATTCAACAGGTTTTTCGGCTGAAGAAATCAAAGCTTTTGATTATGAAAAACTGCTAACGCGATTCGAAAAACCACTGGAATTGCGAAAAATCGATTACCATGAATATCCTCTTTTTGGTTTTGTTTTTACCGAAACACGGGAAGAAAATTATGATGAATTGGTGCGTATTCTCCAATCTGATTTAAAGGAGTTTGTTCAGAGCTAATGTTTTTTAATGCCACGAATTCACGAATAGGCTTTTGGAAAAACATTCGTCACAATGAAATCTATATTAATTCGTGCATTCGTGGCTACAGAATTCAAAATTGCCATGAATTCACGAATAGGCTTTTAGAAAAACATTCGGCAAAATAAAATCTATATTAATTCGTGCATCCGTGGCTACAGAATTCAAAATTGCCACGAATTCACGAATAGGCTTTTAGAAAAACATTCGTCACAATGAAATCTATATTAATTCGTGCATCCGTGGCTACAGAATTCAAAATTGCCACGAATTCACGAATAGGCTTTTAGAAAAACGTTCTGCATAATGAAATCTATACTAATTCGTGCATTCGTGGCTACAGAATTCAAAATTGCCACGAATTCACGAATAGGTTAATAGAAAAACGTTCTGCAAAATAAAATCTATACTAATTCGTGCATCCGTGGCTACTAACAAATGAGTTTAGATGTTCTTATATTGCTCAAAATGCTTTTTGTAATAGGTTGCGTCTGCTAAACTTGTAAAAACGCGCTTGCGTGTAGAAGCGCTAAAAAACATTAAAAATAAAGTTGAAATATACCGATAAAGCCTAAAAAAGAGAAAACTCAAAAGCCTGCCTGCTCTTGCTATTTTTGGATATTTCCAGATCTTTTTCATTCGGTTTAAATATTGTTCGGACGGCTTATTCTTTTCAAACTTTAAGATTTTGGGATAGCCGAATAAATAAGCCGAAAAAGCAATATAATTATTCAGGATTTTAAAATAATGAGGAAAGGATTTACTGACTTCTAATGGGTTTTCACGTTTAGAAAGCAAGAGCAAATCATACGATTGGCGCATAAAAGTCTTGTATTTCTTGTGTCCCTTATCGTTCAACTGCACATTCACTATATTATTCAAAATCAAATTCGGATCAGACAACACATAGGCCTCCTGCAATTTCTTTGCTTTTTTTCGGCTTGGAAAAACCTGATCCCAACCAAAAATGTGCGCATATTTTCCATTGAGCAAGCGACCGTGAACTTCTATACCGGCAATCTCATTTTCATGAACCAATCGCGGCAAATGACGACTACTTCCTAAAACAGCATCTCCAGATCCATAAATATGATAATAGCCATTCTCCTTTAAAATTGAAAACGCTTTGAGCGCATCTTCCATTTTCAGGATAAAATCGATATCTCCAATCATTCGTTCCCCTACATCTTCATACAAGTCATCAATTAAATGAGCAGTACCTTTCAGGAAAATAGGAGATAAGCCTGCTTTATTTAACAAGGCGGTAAGG
>JBFHQD010000077.1:0-13075 GCA_041592395.1 Bacteroidales bacterium
CTCCAATGGAGGAATCCAGTACAGCCCACTTTTTTAAGTACCAATATCTTGTTTCATAAAAAAGAAAAATAGCGTTAATCATTTTGATTTATTTGTATTTTTGTGCTCCTATAAAAAAAAGGGCTGTTAGCTCAGTTGGTTTAGAGCATTACCTTGACAGGGTAGGGGTCACTGGTTCGAATCCAGTACAGCCCACTTTTTTAAATATTATCGAAAATACAATTTGAGAGGTCACTGGTTCTCACGAAGTGACTCCAATGGAGGAATCCGGTAAAGCCACACTTTTTTAAAAGAATTTTTTACCTCCTATTGCCATAGATAATTCATTGTAATTTTGTAAAACCATGAAGGGGTTATATTTGAATAACCTTGGGTGCAACCCAAGGCTATAACAATACAAAATATCAGCCCCGAAGAGGGCTGAACATCTTTGAATTTATTCAACCACTTCGTAGCTGAAATTCGTTTTAGTATGTTGGGGCTGTATCAAAAGTAAAATAATTGAACATTTTTTCTTTGTGACCCTTTGTGTAGAACTTTGTGATTCTTTTCCCAAAGGGATGCCTTTGGCAGTGGTTCAGTATCTTACATTTTGCTACTAAGTTTCAAAAGGGATAGCACTAAGCCAACTAAGCACTTTTGATACAGCCCCATATTGAAATTTAGTCACTTCGTGACAATTATATTAGCTGCTTTTTAGTCTTTTCCAACTCAAAGTTTAAACCCGAATATAAGGAACCATTTTAGCCGTTAGACCCATTTCTTTCCAAATCGTATTAACAGCAACTTCCCATTTTAATGCGCTCACTCCCGGACGTGTTCCGACAATTCGATAAGCATCGTTATTGTAAAAAATTTCCAGACGCTCCTTGGTTTGTGGATTGATGGTTTGTAAATCGAAAAAATTGAAAATTAAAGCCTCTTTTTTCTTAAAATCAACCTGTATTCGATCGCAATATAAGTATACATCGGCCATGCCAATAGAAATTAATTTTCCGTTCTCATTATTTTTGAAAACTTCCATGTCTGTATCGATAAAGAGAGCTTCTTTGAAATTGTTTTTGTATTTCTGACGGATAATTTCAATCAGTTTCTTTTCTTCCCAATCGAACCAATCGCGGGCGTTATTAAAATGCAATTTCCCTTCGCTTATACGTGAGAAAAACCCATAATCATCAATATGAATAGCGTTATTACACGCCGTGCAATGAAAGTCGTTTCCTTTTGATCGAAATGAATCGATGGCCAGACATTCTGGGCATAAATAGAGCGCATGGCCTATGTGTTCAGCTCTTTTATTCGATTTAATTTTAATCATTCTGCTCTGCTGAAAAGCAATATCATCTTGATGCATGGCTTTAATTAATTCAGTATAAAGGGCTTCAGAACTTAAATTTTTCACTTGCTCTTCAGTAAAAACCAGTTTGTATTCAATAAGCATAGGATAAGACCTTAAATTATAAGCCCAGCGCGGATTTAAAATATTCATTCCCTTTAATACAGGAACAACAACCGGTACTTTTAGCATTTTGATCAGCTTGCCAATGGAAGCATCCATTGGTGAGGTTACGCCCGACCAATTTCTTACGGCTTCAGGGAAAATACCCACATTTTCGCCTTGATTGATTACCGCAACAATATCGCGTATCACTTGACTATCGCGCATATTTTTCTTTTTCGGAATGGTTCCTAACCGAGTAAGAAAAAAACGGAGTAATGGGTTTCGAAAAACAGCATCAGAAGAAACAAAATGGGTAAAAGGTTTTAAAAAATGACCAGCCAAAAAAGGATCCCAAAACCCAACATGATTAGCCAAAACTAAGTAAGGCGCTTTTAATTGCTTTACCTCAACCGGCATTTGTTTTTTTACTTTATGTCGCCAAATAAAAATGGAAAAAACGATAAAGACTAAGAAACGAATAATGAGGTTGGTTGGGTATACTTTTTTTTGAGGCATCCGCTTTATTTTTCGTTAAAAAGTTGAATCATGGTCAAAGCCATCGTTTTTGCACCTGTTTTAAATGTAGGTTCAAAATCAGGGTAGAAAGCGGCATTGTGCAGGCCGGGCAATAGCGTTCCGTTTTCGAGATGATCTTCGTATTTTGCTTTGTTTACACCTCCTAGCCAAAATAATGCAATGGGAATATGCTCGTCAGTAAGACCATATTTCCCGAAATCTTCGCCAACGGTAAGCGGTTCTACTTGCACTACATTTTCATTTCCCAAAAGTTGTTTCATCGGTTTTATCGCACTTAAAACCAAATCAGAATTATTTACAACCGGAGGTGTAAACTGATTAGACGCTTTAACCAACGGCCATTTTTCTTCCGGTAATCCTGCTGAAATAGCAACGCCTTTAGTAATTGTCTGTAAGGCTTCCAGAATATGTTGATATACAGCTAAATCGAAAAAACGCACTGTTAATTGAAGGTCGACTTCATCGGGAATGATATTGTGTTTAGTTCCGCCGTGAATAGATCCTACAGTTACAACAGCAGGATGAACCGGGTTTATTTCGCGACTAACAATGGTTTGAATAGCCAATACAATGCGTGAAGCTAAAACAATAGGATCAACAGTTGTATGCGGCATAGCGCCATGCCCGCCTTGTCCAAAAATTTTGATATCGATGCTGTTTACTCCGGCAAAAATAGCGCCCGGATAATAGCCAATAGTTCCTGCAGGAAGCTCTGCACTCACGTGATAGGCGAGAGCAAGGTCGGGTTTCGGAAAGCGCTTAAACAGTCCATCGGCAATCATAGCATTTGAACCCCCACTGACTTCTTCTGCCGGTTGCGCAATGGCTACAATTGTTCCCTGCCATTCTTTTTTTAGGTCAACTAAAGTTTGTAAAGTTCCTAACCAAGTGGTCATGTGGATATCGTGTCCGCATGCATGCATTGCGGGTGCTTCTTTTCCTTCAAAATCTTTTGTAATTATTTGACTGGCAAACGCTAATTCGGTATTTTCTTTGATGGGCAGAGCGTCCATATCGGTGCGCAAAAGTATCGTTTTTCCTTTTCCATTTCTGAAGACGCCAACAACTCCATTTCCTCCAACTTGTGTGGTTACTTCAAAACCCATCTCGGTTAATTTTGCAGCCATGTTTTTTGAAGTTTCAAATTCCATGAAGGAAAGTTCCGGATTTTGATGCAAATCGATATACGTTTTATGTGCTTCTACGGCTTGTTTATCAACAGTTTGAGAAATTTGGGTAATCGTATTGTTTTGAGCAAAAAGAGTGAATGTAATGGCTGTACATAGCAGGAAGAATACTGGTTTTTTCATTTTATAGTCTTTTTTGTGTATGAATCAAAACTAGTAAAAAATACAAAGTAATTCTTGTTTTGAAAATTATCTTCAGGATTAAAGTTAAAACTAGGATATAAAAAAAGGATGTCTCTTGCGAAACATCCCCTCTGTTTGGAACAGTATTATTTTTAATAATTTCCTTTAGCGGTGCTGCCTGTTATAATGGCTATACTTCCTCCGGCACCAATTCGAGTGGCTCCGGCATTAACCATGGCCACAGCTGTTTTATAATCGCGAATTCCACCACTGGCTTTTACACCCATTTTAGGGCCAACTACTCTGCGCATTAAGGCTACATCTTCAACCGTTGCGCCTGCACCGGTGAAACCGGTACTTGTTTTAACAAAATCAGCGCCAACTTTTTTTGAAATTTCGCAAGCAATTACTTTTTCAGCATCAGTCAATAAGGAAGTCTCGATAATGACTTTCAGGATGGTTGTACTTCTGCAAGCTCTTTTAATAGCTCGAATATCTTCTTCTACTAATTTTAAATTACCTGATTTTAAAGCGCTGGTATTGATAACCATATCAATTTCGTGCGCTCCATTGGCAATTGCATTTCTTGTTTCGAAAGCTTTGCTTCGGGTATCCATTTCGCCCAAAGGAAAACCGACCACAGAGCATACTTTTACAGATGATCCTCTTACTTTTTTAGCTACGAAAGGAACCCAAGATGAATTAACACAGACCGACATAAATTTGTACTCCAAAGCTTCTTTGCAAAGTTGTTCAAACTGACTTTCGGTGGCTCCTGGTTTTAATAAAGTATGATCGATTAAACCCGCAAGCTGTTGTGCATTTATTGTTGTAGAAGAAGGTTTCTGCGAAGACGTATCTTTAGCAGCAATTCCACCTTTATCCATTTTTTCAAGTTTCGAAAGAATCTCTTTCGTAATTTTTTCAATCAATTCGTTTTCTTCCATTTTTATTTACATTCTTTCAATTGACATCATTTTATTAATTCTTGGCCAATGCCTTCCGCCTTCAAAACGTGTTTCGAGCCATAATTTGCTCATACTACACATATCCGAAATGGAGTGCTGAAGAGTTCCCATCGTTAATACGTTGGCATTGTTGTGTTCTCGACTATTTCTTATCGTTGCTTCGTTCCAACACAATGCGGCACGCGCACCTTTTACTTTATTTGCAGCCATGGAAGATCCGATTCCGGCAGCATCTAACATAATCCCTCTTTCGCATTCTCCACTAACTACTTTTTTTGCAACTGCTTGGGCAAAATCAGGATAATCAACTTTGTCTTTACTGTTATTTGTTCCAACATCAAACACTTTATAACCAACGGTTTCGAGGTATTTTTTTAGGGCTTCTTTTGCCTCGAAAGCGCCATGGTCAGCACCAATAGCGATTCGTTTTACACGATCTTTTTGAGTATTTTCTTCGTAGTTGGCCATATCTTTTTGTGTACCCGTATAATTTCTTCTGCTTTGTAAGGGCAGATTATTCACTTTTGTTCTTCTGTTTTTTATCATTTTGAAATAGCATCAACAATAGCCGCAACCACCGTTTTAACAGTAAATGCTTCTTTATCTTCGATTACTTGGCGAGCTGAATTTCCTTCTTCGATAGTTAAAACAAGATCGCCAACGCCTGCCTGTACGGCATCTATAGCTAAAAAGGAAGTTCCTACCGCTTTTTCAGAGGCATCAACAGGTTGAACAACGAGAATTTTTCTCGATTCGTAGCCTTTGGCTTTGGTGTCTGAAACAACAGTTCCGATGATTTTTCCTAATCTCATTTGTTTTCTATAAGATTGATATCGTCAATAATTCCCATTACGGCAGCATCGCATGGATTCATTTCTCTTTCAATAATCCGACTGGCTTCTTTCGATGTTTCAAAATAAATAATTTGACCAATGTCCGATTGAAGTGTATCCACAGCCACTAGAGCATCGCCAACAGATTTAAGCGGTTCGTTCAGCGGCTGAACCAATACCAGTTTTAGTCCTTCAAAAGACGCCACTTTTTGAGTGCTCACCACTCTTCCGATTATTTTACCAAATTTCATACACTCAAAACAATTAAATAATTCTAAAATAATCGACTACAGTACAGCGTCTTTCTCGTGTAAAGGTTCTTGCTCTGGTAACGCCTTCGCCTGTTGGACTCGCAATTGTAAAAGAGGCAAATCCGGCACCGCCATTTCCTAAACCGGCATAACTTGGTCCGTTTTTAATAAAAATGGAGCAGTTCATCACTTTCGCCATTTTACTCAAATTGGCAATATTATGCGAGTGCATAATGGCTGTATGCTTAAAACCGTGTTCGCAACGAACTGCTAAATCAATAGCTACATCAACGTTTGCTACTCGAACCAAAGGCATTACAGGCATCAATTGTTCTGTCCACACCAAAGGGTGATTGGCATCTACCTCACAAAGCAAAAGGCGAGTAGATTCAGGCACATTTAGCCCGATAGCTTTAGCGATTACAGAAGCATTTTGTCCAACGTATTTTTTATTAGCCCCCCCTTCGTGTCCCGGTCTTCCTGCATCAGCAATCACCAATTCGGTGATTTGTTTTATTTGTTCGGGCGATAAAATATAAGCGCCATTTTTTTCTAGCTCAACCTTAAGTTGATCAGCAACCGATTCTACAACAATGGTTTCTTTTTCACAGATGCAAATCAAGTTATTATCAAAACTGGCACCAGCAACAATATCTTTTCCGGCTTTGGCAATATCAGCTGTTTCATCTACAACGCATGGCGGATTTCCGGGGCCGGCAGCAATCGTTTTTTTCTCCATCTTCATGGCTGCTTTCACAACACCCGGGCCTCCGGTTACAACCAAAAGTGCAACTTTAGGGTGACTCATCATAGTGTTGGCCGATTCCAAAGTTGGAATTTCTACGGTTGTGATCAGGTTTTTCGGGCCTCCAGCTTCAACAATTGCTTTGTTTAAGATGCTTACCAAAAGATTTGAAACTTTTTTAGCAGCAGGATGCACGTTAAAGACTACTGAATTTCCGGCAGCAATCATGCCAATACAATTGCTTATAATTGAAGCTGTTGGATTGGTGCTTGGTGATATAGAACCAATAACACCATAAGGTGCATGTTCCACTAAAGCAATACCATTATCATCTGAAAAGGTCTCCGGAATGATGTCTTCAACGCCGGGTGTTTTTTTGATCGCCAACTCGTTTTTGACCACCTTATCTTCCCATCTTCCCATTCCGGTTTCGTCGCTCGACATTTTGGAAAGCAAAACAATATTATCGCGCGAGGCTTTCCTGATGTTTTCGATAATATCTTTTCGCGTTTCTAAAGTAAGTTTAGCTAATTCGTGAAAAGCCACTTCGGCAGCTAAAACCGCTTGATCCATGGTGGAAAAAACTCCGGCTTTATCTGTTGCATTGCTTTTATCGGCATTTAATTTGATGTCTTGCAAGGCTTCGCGAACCAATTGACGTATATTTTCTTCTAAATGATCCATACTGAATTCTTATTTCATAAAGAAAGGTTTCATTTCTTTGTGCGGTTGAGGAATAATGGTGTCCATTCCCAAGAGGTTTTTTTCTTTTGCTTTTGCAGTGCCTGCTTTAACGGCTGACTGCACGGCATCTAAGCTTCCCATCATTTTAACATAGGATTTACCTCCATAGCCATCGGCCAAGCGAATTTCAATGATTTTTACTCCGCCTTCTTTTGCCGCACTATCGGCAGATTCTATTCCGGAAACGATAGATAAAGTTTCGATAATACCAATGGTATCCCATTCGCCAATATTTATTGTGTTACCAATAGCAGGAATTACATCGGGATGAACCTGAGGTAGAAAAAGCTTATCAACAATATATTTTCCTCCTGTTTCTGTACCTGCTTTGTATGCGTATTCAACAGAAGCTACATCGCCACTGAAAATAATCAAATATTTTCCCGAGCTGATGGTTCTGGCATCAATAACTTGAATAGGTGCCACTTTAACCATCTGATCTAAGGCTTGCAATCCGATTACTATGCTACTGTACTCAATAGCACCAAGAACAATTATATTGTGATTCGCTGTCATTTCTTATAAACTACTTTTTCGTTTTCATCAATCATATCGATAATTCCAACAATGATGGCATCCACGGCTTTATTTGTGGTAGTTGACGTTTCTCTTGCCGACGTGCTTTCAGAAATCATAACGAGTTCATCATTACCCGCATTTACTAAATCAAGAGCGACAATAAAATCGTTTTTGAGTTTGCCTTTTTGATCGCATTTATTGACGAGCAAATATCTTCCTCCGGGAATCTCAATACGATTTGAATTGCTTGTTATGGTTCCGACAACTTTTCCTAAAATCATCCGTTTTCCTTATTTTTTCTGATACGTATAGCTTCCGTTTTGCTCGATAACATCGACAATAGCAACTACTGTTGCATCGGTAGGTAATCCCAAAGTAATTTCGGCTAACCGCGCACTGCTTCCGGAAACATAAAATACAATTTCGCCTTTGCCGGCACCAACGCCGTCCATAGCTACAACAAAATCGTTTTTCCCTTTCAAACTGATAGGGTCAATTTTTTCGAGCAATAAAAGCTTGACGCCTTCCATTTTTGCAGCTTTCTGACTTGCTACTACAGTACCTGTTACCTTTGCTAATATCATTTCTTATAGTTTTACTTTTGACGACCCAATGGCAATGCAACATCAACACTGGTATGTGGACGTGGAATAACATGGCTCGATACAATTTCGCCAACTTTTTCACCAGCCGATAGGCCGGCCTCAACGGCAGCTCTTACCGAAGCAACATCACCACGAACAATAGCAGTAACGTATCCGCCACCTGTTTTTTCATAGCCAACTAAATCCACTTTTGCCGCTTTAACCATAGCGTCTGAAGCTTCTACCATAGCAGCAAAACCGCGTGTTTCAATCATTCCTAATGCCTCTGAACTAATTTCTGACATAATTTTTATCTCCTATATTATAATGTGATTAATAATCTTCTCTTCCTGTAATTTCGGCCAAGCGTTTTTCAACGATGGTTTTACATTCAAGTACTTCGGCTTCATCGCCACTGATGTATACCCGACCAAATTTACCAAAACCAATAACATCGATAATTTTGATATTGGCTGATTTCTCCGCTTCATTTGCAGCATAATAGGCATAACCGGCAGGTTCCATTTCTAAAACATAAAGCGTTTCACCTTTCAATAACATGCTTCCACGACGATTTCTATTGATAAGCTGAGCATGATGATCGTCGACGTTTTTAATCAGTTGACTGGTTAAAATTCTCGGACGAATTCTGTTTTCCTGACTTTGATTAATCGCATTTAAAACGGCTTCGCCCGCCATGCGTGTATCGCCTTGATTGTCGGAATGCACTTCGAGCATACCAAAAGCACGTTCAACAATCTGTAGCCCGGGCAAAACATTGGTTGCTTTAATTGCTACATCGGTTAAACTATTGATTTCGATACCCGGAGCGATTTCGATGATACAGCTCGAGTGTCCGCCAACCGGCAAAAAGCCTCTGGAAACTGTCGAAATATACGAAGCCATTTGCGATTGCAATGAATCTAAGAAAATATAGGTTCTTAGATCGATATGTGATTTAGAATCATTCATAGTGCTCTATTTAGTTACGTTTTTTCCTAAAGGAAGCGCAGAATCAACATTTTGATGAGGTCTTGGAATAACATGACTCGATACAATCTCGCCTACTTTTTCAGCAGCACGAAGTCCTGCATCAACAGCAGCACGTACTGAAGCAACATCACCACGAACAACAGCTGTAACGTATCCGCCACCTGTTTTTTCATAGCTAACTAATTCAACTTTAGCCGCTTTTAACATTGCGTCAGAAGCTTCTACCATAGCTGTAAAGCCTCTGGTCTCTATCATCCCTAGGGCCATCATTTCGTTATTTTCCATAGTATTATTTAATTTACACTTCAAAAATCTTCAATCGTTAATCTTTATTCGATATTCATTTTTTTTGATTTAAGAACAAGGAACACCGATCAACGAATTTCGATTTTATTATTTAATTATTTCCTTTTATTTATATTACTTTGAGCTGTTTCGATACTTTTTACAAAGATTGCAATTAATTCGTCATTCTCCTTTTTTGCTTTTACTATTTCTTCTTCTGATTTATATAAATTAGCTTTATGAATTATTTTCAAACAGATGAATGTTTCTCTTAATTCTTTCAGTACAACTTTCATTTTATGAATAAAATCTCTACTTGATTCGCCACTTTGAGCTTCCCCATAATTTAATGCAACTGATGTACCTGAACGAACTATTTGTCCCGATAAATGATTGCCTGCTTTTGAATTAGGCATTTCATTTACAATTCCAATAATTAAAACAGAAAAATCAACTAATCGATCTTCTAAATCATATTTATTCATTTTGTCAAAATTTAATAAATATTAAATGGCTATTTTAACTTTCAACAACTGATTTATCTCACCCCTACGCTTTAAAGTTAAGGGCGCAAAGATAATGATTTTTGCTAAAATTGACACATAAATTTGGTTAGTGCTCTTATCTAAATTGCTTTATTGAAACAATATAAGGTTTATTTTATATCGTTTTTCCATTCGAAACTCTCGATGAGTTTCTGAATATCTTCTTCAAGAAAATCGATTACGGGAGCTAAGGAATCATTATTGGGTCGTACGTTAAAATAAAGTGCTCCCCGTAAATAGTGCTGTGTGCTGTCTGTTAAGTAAAATTGGTAAGGCGATGCTGCATCGGTTCCCTTGATGATATATGCCGCACCATAAACGTTTTTATCTATATTGATAAACACTTTTTCGTTGATTGCATTTGCTTTTGGAATATGCTTATTTATCAATTTATGAGCATCGTCGAGCAGCTTATTTAAGTTTCCTTGAACAGGTTTATAACTGAGATGTAATTTGGCGTGAAAAGTAGGAAAAACAAGGTTGGTCCAATATTTTTCCGCCATGGGATGTGGGTCCTTTATCAACTCCGAATACACCGGTATTTCAAAAGAATAGGGGAGTTCCATCTGAATGGGTTCATAGGCTTTTTCGGGCATGGCTATTCTAAAATAACCTCGAGGTTTTGGCTGATAATAGTCATTGCACGATGAAATACTTATCAGAACACTAAGAACCAGAGCAAATAGAACGAATGAAAACGCTTTGATTTTATGTTGTTTCATGGGAGATTTCGACTTTTAACTTTTTAATTCGTCTATTATCAAGCGATTCGACAGTGAAAATGTAGTTTTGGAGTATAACTTTGGTTCCTTTTTTAGGAATATTGCCATAAAGTTCTAAAAACAAACCGGCTATACTATCAAAATCACCCTCTACCCCATAAATGATACTGTCGTCGATTTTTAATATTTTACAAAAGTCGATGATCGAAGTTTTGGCTGAAAAGATATAAGTGGTATCATTAATTTTTTCAAAATCGATATCATCGTCAAGCACGTCAAATTCATCGCTGATTTCACCTACAATTTCTTCTAAAACATCTTCCAGAGTTATAATTCCAGAGGTTCCTCCATATTCATCAACAACAATGGCTAAATGGATTTTCTTTTGCCTAAACTCATCAAGCAAATCGTTAATTCTTTTATTTTCAGGCACATAAAATGGCGCGCGCAAAAGCGGTGCCCAACTAAAATCATTGGTTTCGTGCAAGTGTGGGAGTAAATCTTTAATATACAGAACGCCTTTGATCTTATCCATGCTTTCTTCATAAACCGGAATTCTGGAAAAGCCCGATTCGGAAATAGTGTCGATGAGTTTATGAAACGGGGTAGTTATATCAACAGAAACAATATCCATACGAACTTTCATAATTTCGCTTGCTTCTATATCTGCAAATTTGGCAATGCCTTTTAAGATGTTTTTTTCTTCTTCGGTGGTGCGTTCATCAGCCGAAATATCGATGGCGTCACCAATTTGACTCAGTGAAACGGTATGGCCTTTTTTTGCGATTCTGTTGTCGATAATGGCAGTTGACATAGATAAAGCATGACTAAGCGGCCTTAAAAATCTGTTGATATAATACATAAGGCCGGAAATTTGCGTAGCAAAACGAATGCTGTTTTGATTGGCGTAAATCTTGGGCATTATCTCTCCGAAAAGCAACAAAATAAAGGTTACGACAATTACTTTAATAATAAATCCCAATACCGGAAATGTACTAAAATCAAAAGCGCTATCGATAATAAAAGCAGATAAAATAATGATGCCAACGTTTACGAAATTATTCGCAATTAAAATAGAGGCTAACAAATCTTTTGGATTGTCCATCAGACTTTTAATTCTTTTACTCACTTTATCTTTCTTTTCAGTCAGGTCGTATAATTCGGCCGGACTTAAAGAGAAAAATGCAGTCTCGCTCCCCGAAACCAGCGCTGAGCCCATAATTAAAAGAATCAGAATAGCTAAATAAAATAAAAGACTTAGATCAAATGGTGCTCGAAATAATGTATTGGAGAGTATTAAAAGAAATCCCGAAAGGGGGTCATAATCAATTGTTTCCAAAAATATTTAGTGTTGGTGAATATGCAAAATTACAATTTATTTGAATGCAAATAAAAACTAAACGGCTTGATTGCTTAAAATTCAGTCGTTTAGTTTTCAGGATCATTAACTTCGAGTTTAAATCCTGTTCCGTGTATATTTTTAATTGTAATATTGGGATCTTCGCTCAGCATTTTCCGCAGTTTGGCAATAAAAACATCCATACTACGTCCGATAAAATAATCGTTTGAACCCCAAATTTGTTTTAAAGCAAAGTCGCGTGTAACCAATTGGTTTTTGTTTTTGCAGAGCAATTTTAGTAGCGAAGCTTCTTTACGTGTAAGTGTTTTTTCCGAAGCTCCTTTAAAATACAATAACATATTTTCATGGTCGAAAGTGTATTTTCCGAGCTCAAAAACTTTAGGAATATTTTCCTGACTGAATTGAACAACACAACGCTTTAATATGGCTTCTATACGTAGGCTTAACTCTTCTGTGCTGAAAGGTTTTGTAATATAATCGTCGCAACCCATTTTAAAACCGGTAATGCGGTCTTCTTTTAGTGTTTTTGCCGTTAAAAAAATGATGGGAATATTATTGTCTATTTCTCGAATGTCTTTTGCCAGAGAAAAACCATCTTTTTTTGGCATCATAACATCGAGGATGCATAAATTAAACGATTGTTCTTTAAAGGCTTTAAAACCTTCTTCCCCATCTTTTTTCAAAACAGTTTCGTAACCAAGCATTTCGAGATAATCTTTTAAGACTAAACTTAAGTTAGCGTCATCTTCGACCAATAAAATTTTAGCTTTTGTTTCCATGTTTAATAGTTTCGTAAATCATTAAAAGGCAAATAGATTTCAAATGTAGAACCACTTCCAAAGGTACTGTTTAATCGGATAAATCCGCCGTGCTCTTTTACCATTTTTTCGGCATAAAACAATCCGAGACCAAATCCTTTTACATCGTGAATATTACCTGTATGTACGCGCGAAAATTGTTTAAAAATATAGGCTTGATCCTCTGCCTTTACCCCAATGCCTTTGTCTTCTATTGAAATTAAAATTCCCTTTTTTATGTTTTTGGTTCGCACCCAAATTTCAGGTTCTTCAGGCGAATATTTATTGGCATTATCGAGTAAATTACTGATGATATTGATCAGATGCATTTTATCTGCTCGTATTTTGGATCGAATTGCCGAATAATTTTTATGCACCTGCCCGTTGCGATCGTGTATCAAAATCTCGTTATTCCGGATAGTTTCGTCTAAAAGCTCGTGC
>JBFHQD010000078.1:0-13009 GCA_041592395.1 Bacteroidales bacterium
AATCCCTGCAATTGCGATGCTGCATCAATTTTAAATACGCCATTAATCGCTATTTCTTCGCCAACTGCTAATCCTTCTTTCACGATATAGAAGTTTCCGGCATCTGCTCCAAGAATAATTTCTCTATACAGAAATGTTGGAGATTCACGATCAGGAACTTTTACATAGACCACAGCTCGTTTTCCTGTCCACAAAGCTGCTGACTTAGGAATAAGTATTTGCTGGCCTCCCTCTATTTTAGAATTTAGCGTGCCCGATATAAACATTTCGGGTTTCAATTTATGATCGGAATTATTCACTTCTACTCGAATGCTTGTAACTCTTGTTTGAGGGTTAATAAACGGATCGATAAAAGTAATAGGAGATGAAAATTCGGCTCCGGGTAAAGATTGAATAGTAAATTCAATTTTATCACCGGTTTTAATCCATGGCAAGTCGCTTTCGTAGGCATCGAAAGTAGCCCAAACTTTGTTTAAATCAATAACTTTGAATAAAGGATTTCCTTCTTTCACATAATCACCTATGGAGACATTACGCATAGAAACGGTACCTGAAATTGGAGAAAGAATATCGAAATAAACTTGAGGTTCGCCTTTTTCTTCGATAGCGGAAATTTGATCGTCCGATAAATCCCAAAGTTTTAATTTTGCTTTGGAAGCGATATAGATTGATGGTCGACTTTCTTTAAAGGAAATGGCTTCGAGCAGTTCTTTTTGTGCTGTAAGCAATGCCGGAGAGTAAATGGTAGCTAATTTTTCGCCCTTTTTTACTTGTTGCCCCGTGAAATTAACAAAAAGCTTCTCAATACGTCCTCCAAATCGAGCCGTTATCAGCGCAATATTTCTTTCATCGGCTTGTATTTTACCTTGTAAATAAACGGTTTTTTTAGGTACCCCTTTACCAACAATCAAGGTTTGAATTGAAGCCAACTTCGCTGCCGATTCACTCATAGCAATTTCGTTGGGATGAACATCATTTTCGCTTGATGTCATGGTAGTTAAGGGAATAAGATCCATTCCGCAAATAGGGCACAATCCCGGTTTGTCTTGTTTTATTTGAGGATGCATGGAGCATGTCCAAACTTGATTAGTTTTTTCATCAATGTGCTGATGAGCTGATTCGAGTTGATGCACATCTTGGTTAGCATGCTGATTTGTTGATTTCCCAATAAAAAATCCAGCAATCAAAGCAGAAATCAATAAGATTAAAAAAAGCTTAAGATTTTCAGTAATTATTTTTATTATATTTTTCATAACTTTTATTTCACATTATCACATTATCACATTATCACATTATCACATTATCACATTATCACATTATCAAATCATTTTCCCATTAAATAATTGATAAAAGCAATTGCAGCCTGTTTATCGGCTCGGGCTTTTTCAAGTTCTAAGTTGAATTTTAAAATTTTCCGTTCCATTCGAAGTATTTCTTCGAAGTTTTTATTAGCGGTAGCATATTCTGTTTCCAATAATCTAACAGATTTATGAGCCAGCTTGAGTTGAGCGTTAAACAGTGATATTCTTCTGTTCGCATCTTGATAGTCTTTCCACCCATTTTCGAAAAGAGTTTCAAGCATATTCGTTTTATCAACTTTTTGGTTTTCTTTAGCAGTAACCTGATAAACAACTTCTTGCACCATCGCTTTGTATTTATTACGATAGAGTGGAATAGAGATGCCAACCATCGGAAAGACAATTCCATCTGTTCCTGCCAGCTTATTTTCGCCTTTACCTACTACGGTATAATCCAGTCCAATGGTAAAACTTGGCTTTCCTATGGAGGAAGCAATTTCTTGTTTGTATTGCAAGGCCAACTGTTGGAAATCAAGACTCAAAAGCTGATGATTCGATTGATTGATAGAGTCGAGGGCCGCCTGTTTTGACAAAGGAAAGTCATCCGTCCATAAAAGTTCAGGTGTTATAATCTTCTCATTTACATTGGTATTGAGCAGATTATTAAACATCACTTCCAAGACCAATTGTTTGTCTTTTAATAATGCCAATTGGTTTTCGAGTTCGCCAATTTCTATCTCAATTCTGTATTCATCAACAGCAGAAACCAAACCGGCTTCAAATTTAATGTTTGCCATTTTTCGGAAACTTCCCAGAATATCCATATTCTCCAACGTAATAGCGATCGCTTTTCGATTTAAATAAATATCGAAATAAGTAGCTTTTACATCGTTAGACAATCTGGATTTAGCTTCATTAAAAGCCTCAAATTTTGCTTTTGCACTTTGAATTGCTGCATTTTCTTTTGCTTTTAAAGTCCCTATCCAAGGAAACATTTGAGAGGCGCTAAGCTTAAACTGCATAGGCCCATTTTTCGTTTCAACAGGTGAAATAAAATACCCAAATGCAAGCACAGGATCAGGTAGCGCTTTTACTTGAGGTGCAATTTCGAGCGCCGCCATATAGTCGTTGAATTTGACTTTTAGTTCGGGGTTATGCTCAGCAGCCCTTTGTAAATAGTTGTTTAAGTCTTCTTGAGCTGTTACCATGAAGGAAATCAGCATAAAGCATATTCCGAATGTAATTTTTATTCGCTTCATGATTTAAGATTTTAATTGTTTTAATTCTCTTTTCACTTTTGCTTCTTGAATCATACTGTAAAGAACAGGTACAATAAACATGGTTAAAACTTCAATAGTCATCCCTCCAAATAAAGGAATAGCCATAGGTACCATTATATCAGACCCTTTTCCGGTTGATGTAAGTACAGGAATCAAAGCAATGATTGTTGTGGCGGTAGTCATAATTGCGGGTCGTACTCTTTTCGAGCCGGCTTCCAGAACAAGCGCTCTAACTTCTTTAACCGTTTTAGGTTTCCGCTTGTCTTGCAATTGCTTAATATAAGTACTAATTAATACACCATCATCCGTAGCCACTCCAAAGAGGGCTATAAATCCTACCCATACAGCAACAGAGAGGTTAATCGTTCGTACTTGAAACAAGTCTCGTAGATTAATTCCAGCCATTGTTCCATCCAAAAACCAAGGTTGACCATATAGCCACAGCATAATAAATCCGCCCGATAAGGCCACTAAAATACCGGAGAAAATAAGTGTTGTAGAAGTAACCGATCTAAATTGAAAGTAGAGAATCAGGAAGATAATCATCAGCGCCACAGGAACTACTATTGATAATCGCTTTGTTGCTCTAATTTGATTTTCGTAATTGCCTGTAAATACATAGCTAACACCGGCAGGTAGCGTAAATACACCCTCATCCATTTTTTCATTGAGATATGCTTGGGCCTTCTCAACCACATCAACTTCTGCAAAACCTTCTTTTTTATCGAATATGACGTAGCCGACTAAAAATGTATTTTCACTTTTAATCAATTGAGGACCACGTGTATACTCAAAATCTACTAATTCTCCCAAAGGGATTTGAGCTCCGCTTGGCGTTGGAATTAAGATTTTCTTCAAGTCCTCGGGATTGTCTCTAAACTCACGCGCATAGCGAAGACGGACCGGAAACCGTTCCCTTCCTTCAACTGTAGTGGTTAATTGCATTCCCCCCACTGCACTACTTAAAACAGATTGTATATCGTTAATTGATAGTCCAAAACGGGCTATGGCTTCACGCTTTAGTTCCATTTCCAAATAGGGTTTTCCAACCACACGATCGGCAAAAACAGACATACCTTGAACGCCTTCAACTTGTTTTAGGAGTTTTTCCACCTCAAAACCAACTTGTTCTATTGATTCTAATGTTGGCCCGAAAATTTTTATGCCCATGGGTGCACGCATTCCGGTTTGCAGCATCACCAAGCGGGTTTGAATAGGTTGTAGCTTGGGCGCGGAAGTAAGTCCGGGTATAGAAGCTTGACTAATTATTTCATTCCAAATATCGTTTGGCGATTTTATTTTATCTCGCCATTGGCGGAAATATTCCCCATTTTTATCGACGATAAGGAGGTCTTTCTTAATGCTTCTAAATCCTTCTTCCTTAGGATTGTACGTGCTTCCGTCTTTTAAAACAAAAGCCTTGTTTTTATCCACTTTAAAGCGCATGCGATGCCCCGATTCGTTGAGCATATATTCCGATTTATAATTAATCACATTTTCATACATAGAAGTAGGAGCAGGATCGAGGGCTGAATTAACACGTCCCCATTTGCCTACAGCACTTTCCACTTCAGGAATAGCATTGATTTTTTTATCCAAAATACGGATTACCTCAAGGTTTTCTTCAATTCCGGAATGAGGCATTGTTGTTGGCATTAAAAGAAAAGAGCCCTCATCGAGTGATGGCATAAATTCTTTTCCAATGCCGGGGAGATGTGTGTTTAAACTTTGATAAACCTTGGTCTTTTGAACAAAATCAGGTAAAAACCCAAAGAGTTTATTAAATCCTAACCAAGTAGTGAGCCCGAAGACGACAATCAGAATAGGAACAGACAAGAATTTCCATTTATTTTCCAATGCCCAGTTCAATATTCTTGGATAAAAAATAACGACGGAGGATAAGGCACCTAATACGACAGCCACTAAAACGATTACAAATACAAAATTGGCAAAGAGCGTATTTTGAGCGCCTAAAGGCATCCAAGCTTTTGTTAAGAAAAAGACGACGACAACGACGGTAATCAGAATGTTTAAATAATTGGCCCATTTCTTTTTTGATGCTGTCCATTTGTCTTCAAAAAAGTTACTTAAACCGTAAGCAGATAATGCTAACGCGATATAAAACCCAGTAAAAATGGAAATGGATAGGCCACTAATTACAAGTATGAGGCCGAAAATTTTCTTGTATTTATTTTTATCGAAACGAATAGAAAATATTATATGAGCTAGTGTTGGAATAATGATTAATCCAATAAGTAAAGCCGATAGCATAGTAAATGTTTTCGTAAAGGCTAATGGTTTGAAGAGTTTACCTTCGGCAGCTTCCATGGCAAATACGGGAAGGAAACTTACGATAGTTGTCGATAGCGCAGTTATCACAGCTCCAGCCACTTCGGTAGTGGCTTCGTAAACAATATTGAGCAACTTTTTCCCCCGCGCACCAACATTTTCTACCATTTCGATATGCCGGATTATATTTTCGGTAAAAACAATGCCTACATCAACCATTACTCCAATCGCGATAGCAATACCAGAAAGCGCAACAATATTGGCATCAACGCCAAATTGCCGCATAGTAATAAACGTAATAAGTACGCCAAGCGGCAACAAACTGGATATTAAAAAAGAAGCGCGTAAATTGAAAACCAGAACAATAACTACCAAAATACTGATAAGTAATTCTAAGGAAATGGCTTCTTCTAAAGTTCCTAGTGTTTCTTTTATTAAACCTGTACGGTCGTAAAAAGGAACGATGCTTACTTTCGATACTGTTCCATCATCAAGTGTTTTGCTAGGTAAACCCGGTGTTATTTCTATAATTTTTGCTTTTACATTTTCAATAGCTTCTAAAGGATTTGCTCCATAACGAGCCACAACAACACCGCCAACGGCTTCTGCTCCTCCTTTATCTAATCCTCCGCGTCGTGTTGCCGGTCCAAAATGAACTTTAGCAACATCTTTTAATCGAATGGGCACATTGTTCTTTACCGTAACTACACTCTTCTCCAAGTCTTCGAGGGTTTTAATATAGCCCCGGGCTCTGATTAAATATTCCACACGGTTAAATTCAATAGTGCGAGCTCCAATATCGAGGTTGCTGTTTTTTACAGCGGCCATAATTTGCATCACGTTCACGCCGTAAGCTTTCATTGCAATCGGATCGATATCCACTTGATATTCTTTTACAAAGCCACCAATGGAAGCCACTTCGGCAATGCCTGTTGCAGAGGTTAATGCATAGCGAACATAAAAGTCTTGAATTGTTCTTAATTCCTGAGGGTCCCATCCACCTGTAGGATTCCCATCTTTGTCTCTTCCTTCAAGGGTATACCAATACACTTGACCAAGTGCCGTAGCATCAGGGCCAAGGGTGGGAGCAACACCCTCGGGTAAAGTCCCGGCAGGAAGCGAATTTAGTTTTTCTAAAATTCGTGTTCTACTCCAATAGAATTCCACATCTTCATCGAAAATGATATAAATGCTCGAAACTCCAAAAATGGAATTGCTTCGAATGGTTTTTACACCGGGAATGCCAAGTAGCGATGTGGTTAATGGATAAGAAATCTGATCTTCAATATCCTGAGGAGACCTACCCGGCCATTCGGTATAAACAATTTGTTGATTTTCTCCAATATCAGGAATGGCATCAACAGGCACAGGGTCTTTAGGTAAAAATCCCGTATCCCAACCGAAAGGCGAGTTTATTATTCCCCAGCTAATGAAAACGATTAGGATAAGAAAAGTTACGAGTCTATTCTCTAAGAAAAAACGAATGGTTTTATTAAGCATAATGATTGATGATTTAATTAAATTAAAAAATGGAGAAACGGCCTGTGGATTAAGCCTTTACTTCAAAAAAATAAAAAAGCACTAAATCATAATAAGTATAGCTGTAACTTCGAAAGAACAGTTTGAATCTTTGGAGGAGGCCCTTCGTGAGAAATAAGAGTACAAATACCTTCTGCAAGAAATTCAATATAATCAAGTTTAGCAATCGAAGGCAGAAATAGAATAGTTGTATTGAAATTAAAAACGGTTGTCACCGTGGAAATATCCTGCTCCAATTTAATCGTAATTGATTCGTTGTGGCAACAATCAGATGATGTGTCGCAGCAATTATCAGGAATTTGGTTAATGCTTACGGATTGGAGCGATGTCCCACAATAATGTTTAGAAATAGTCATACCGCTACTTCCTAATATGATTAGGATAGCGAAAATGATATGCGTAATTTTTTGTTGCATCTTTCTAAATCTTAACTGCAAAAATAAGCTAATTAGATACTTACATTCATATACAATTTTCAAAAAGACTTGCATAATTAAAAGGTGTAGAAACTTATCGGATAGAGAAGGACTGGATTTTTAATCCATTTAGTCAGTTTAGAATTAATTGATCAACCCCGAATAATGCGACAGTATTAAGCGGTTAAATAGGCTGTTTTTTAAAAATCGATCACTTTTATTCTTAGAATTATTCTCTTTTGGGAATAAACTTTATCTTTGGCAAAATTATTTTTGCAATGATTAAAAAATATACGGCCATCGTCTTTATCCTCCTTGCCGGAAGTGTATTTTTTGCCCATGCTATTATTCCTCACCACGATTATCAAAGCAATATCTGTTTTTATGATAGTACTTGTGAAGCAGATGGAGGAAATCATTCAAAAGCAATTCCTAACTCTAATGAAAATAATGACAAAGAAGAGAACTCGAGCGATAATTGCATTCTGGCAACTATCAGTTTCATTACTGATCAACAGGATAAAAATCATTTAGATCAATCGCAAATAAATGAAATAGCAGGCTTTGCAACTTGTTTTCAGGTCATCTTCCTTGATGAACAATTATTAAGCCCTATACCTCTTATAACAAATTACAATTTCCTTCCTTTTTTGGCTTTGAAATTGAAAGCCGCTGATCTTGTTACGTCAGGATTAAGAGCACCCCCCTTAGCTTAAAAAGTATCTTTCATCTTATGATTTATTAGTCTTGATTCCGCTTTTTAGGGATTCCATTTTATAGCGTTGTTATGCGCTATTCGACGAAGATATAATTCGAAATATTCATTTTTAAGATTTTTTTTATGATAGAAAATATCATTCATTTTTCGCTCAAGAATAAATTTATAGTGGGCTTGTTTGTAGTGGCATTGATAGGGTGGGGTTCATACTCTTTAAAAACGTTGCCGATTGATGCTATTCCCGATATTACCAATAATCAAGTACAAATCATTTCTATTGCGCCTTCCTTAGCTGTTCAGGAAATAGAAAGTTTTATTACAGCGCCCATCGAAGTGGCAGTAGCCAATATTCCTGATATTATTGAACTTCGTTCTATTTCGCGTTTGGGTTTATCGCTTATAACCGTAGTATTTAAAGATGATGTTGATGTGTATTGGGCCAGACAACAATTAACAGAACGATTAAAAGAAGCAGAGGAAGAAATCCCTTCGGGTTTGGCAGAGATAAGTCTTGCACCTATTTCGTCGGGACTGGGAGAGATCTATCAATACCGGCTTGCGGTAGATCAAGGCTATGAAAAAAACTATGACCCGATGAAGCTTCGAACGCTTCAAGATTGGGTTGTGCGACGAGAAATGCTTGGTGTAGAAGGTGTTGCTGATATAAGCAGTTATGGTGGTTTTGTAAAGCAATACGAAATCGCCATTAATCCGGAACGCTTGCGTGCTCTCGACCTATCGCTTAACGCTATTTTTGAAGCCCTCGAAAAGAATAATGAAAATACGGGAAGTGCTTATATCGATAAAAAATCGACGGCATATTTTATACGTGGAATTGGTTTAGTAAAATCGCTCGAGGACATCGAAAGAATTGTCGTTAAAAATACGTCGAGCGGTATTCCTATTTTGATCCGTGATGTTGCAAATGTTCGGTATGGAAGTGCTACAAGATATGGTGCATTGGTTATTGATACAACTGAAGCTGTTGGTGGGGTTGTGATGATGCTCAAAGGTGCCAATGCGCATCAAGTCGTAAAAAATGTTGAAAAACGTATCGAATCCATCCAAAAATCCTTACCCAAAGGGGTTCATATCGAAGCTTTTTTAAATCGGTCGGATTTAGTTGATAGAGCCATCGGAACCGTCTCGGAAAATCTGATTTTAGGTGCCCTTATTGTTATTTTTGTTTTAGTTCTTTTGCTAGGAAACTTGCGCGCCGGACTGGTTGTCGCCTCGGTAATTCCGCTTTCCATGCTCTTTGCCATTTCTTTGATGAAAATATTTGGCGTAAGTGGTAATTTGATGAGTTTGGGAGCCATCGACTTTGGTTTAATTATCGACGGAGCTGTAATCATTGTCGAAAGCGTTGTACATCATATTCGAATGGGCAATTATAGCCAAAAAGGGATTACCCGACTCACACAAAAACAAATGGATGCCAATGTTTTTGATTCGGCAAAACGGATGATGAGTTCAGCCACTTTTGGTCAAATTATTATCCTTATTGTTTATTTGCCCATTATTGCACTCATCGGCATTGAGGGCAAAATGTTTCGCCCGATGGCACAGGTTGTCTCTTTTGCATTAATTGGAGCTGCCATTCTATCGCTTACTTATGTACCAATGGCTTCGGCTTTGTTTTTAAGTAAAAAAACGAGCTATAAATTTAATTTTTCCGACAGGATAATGAGTGGGTTTCATGGATTTTTCAATCCGATTATCCATTTTGCACTCAAACGAAAATTGTTGGTTTCGAGTTTGTCGGTTTTGTTGTTTGCTTATAGTTTGTTCCTTTTTAATCGCTTGGGAGGTGAGTTTATTCCTCAACTTGAAGAGGGCGACTTAGCTGCCGGAGTAATTACTTTACAAGGCGGCTCGCTTTCTAACACGATTGAAGTGGTTAAAAAAGCGAATAAAATTTTGCTTGATAATTTTCCGGAGATTAAATATGCTGTATGTAAAATTGGAGCAGGGGAGATTCCCACTGATCCTACACCAATGGAAACGGGTGATTATATCATTACCCTAAAACCTAAAAGTGAATGGACTTCAGCAAGTACTCGCGAAGAACTGGTTGCAAAAATGGAGGAAAAGCTCATTGTTTTAGCCGGTGTTAAATTTGAGTTTCAACAACCCATACAAATGCGATTTAATGAATTGCTTTCGGGGTCGAAACAAGATATTGCCGTCAAAATATTTGGTGATGATTTGGATATATTATCAGAAAAAGCGGCTGAGGTGGAACTTGTCATTCAGGATATAGAAGGAGTGGAAGATATTAATGTAGAAAAGCTAACAGGTCTTCCACAAGTTCAGGTTGAATATGATCGCGATCGTTTGGCGCAATATGGACTTTCTGTTGCAGAGGTAAATCGTATTTTAAGAGCAGCTTTTGCAGGGAGTCAGGCCGGTTTGGTATTTGATGGTGAGCGACGATTTGGTTTGGTTGTGAGGCTGGATAAAGATTACCGAGAGCATCTTGATGATGTGAAAAATTTACTGATTCCGATTTCAACCGGAGCTCAAATTCCGTTGGATCAAATAGCCAATGTTGAAATAAAAGCAGGACCGGCGCAAGTATCCAGAGAAAATACCAAGCGCAGAATCACAATCGGTTTTAATGTTAGAAATCGAGATGTTCAAAGTGTAATTAATGAAGTAACAGATAAAATAGAAGCTGCCGTAACCTTACCTACGGGTTATTTTACTAACTATGGAGGTCAGTTTCAGAATTTGAAAGAAGCCAAGGAACGTCTTGCTATTGCTGTTCCTGTTGCGCTGATTCTTATTTTTATTTTACTCTTTTTCACATTCAACTCCATAAAACAAAGTATCCTAATTTATACTGCTGTTCCAATGGCAACAATTGGCGGTGTATTTGCACTTTGGTTTCGTGATATGAATTTTTCAATCTCGGCCGGAATAGGATTCATTGCTTTATTTGGTGTGGCTGTTCTAAATGGTATTGTTCTTATTTCGGAGTTTAATCGTTTAGAAAAAGAGGGGATAAGTGATATTACGGAATGTGTAATGATGGGATTGAAAACCAGGTTGCGCCCCGTTATTATGACTGCGGCTGTGGCTTCACTCGGATTCCTTCCCATGGCTATTTCTACTTCTGCCGGAGCTGAGGTTCAACGTCCGTTGGCAACAGTGGTTATTGGCGGACTAATATCTGCAACGTTTTTAACCTTGATCATTTTGCCCATTTTTTATGTATTATTTGCATCCACAAAATTCCGTTTCTCTCTGAAAAGTAAAGCGGTAAAAATAGGATCGTTAATTTTGTTATTGTCGATAGGTTCTATGTTTAATAATGGGCTTAAAGCGCAGCAAATCAATTTAGAACAAATCATTAAAATGGCTTTAGACAGCAATTTAGCCGTAAAGTCAGCGGCTTATTCTGTGCAAGTTGAGCAAGCTTTAAAAGGAGCCAGTTGGGATATTCCTAAAACTACTTTCGATCTGGAATACGGTGAGATTAATTCTTTAAAAAAGGACAATAGTCTTAGCGTTTCACAGTCGTTTGCTTTTCCAACGGTTTATATCAATCAGAATAAATTAGCTGAGGCCAATATAAAGAGCAGTGAATGGGAGTTTAAAATGGCCGAACTCCAAATTGCAACTCAAGTTAAACAGGTTTATTATCAGCTCGTTTATCTGAATTCGAAACAGCAATTGCTTGCGTATCAGGATAG
Organism: Bacteroidales bacterium; assembly: GCA_041592395.1. GTDB lineage: Bacteria > Bacteroidota > Bacteroidia > Bacteroidales > UBA12170 > UBA12170. The sequence goes on from JBFHQD010000078.1 coordinate 11,239, forward strand.
TTTGTATTCCGGTTTTTTACGTGCGGCGACTTTACGAGCCAATATAGGCGAGACCAATCGTTTGGAAATGATAACGGCGCGATCGCAAAATATGGAGGTAAAGAATCAATTGCAGGAAATAAAAGCCGATTTGGATATTTATAAACATCGACTGCATACCCTTTTAAATGCGAAACAGCTTTTCATTAATGATTATCCGCTGTTGACTCGAATTCCTTTTCAGCCAGTTGGCGATAGTCTGTCATGGAATAATAATCCTCAAGCACTTATGATGAAACAAAAAATAGAAGTATCTCAAATAGAAAAAAAGCTTGAGCGGAGCAAGATGCTCCCCGATGTAACCCTAGGTTATTTTAGTCAGACCATGATTCCGGAAATAAGTGTTGCAGGCTCAGGAACGGATAATCGTTTCAATGGTATACTGGCCGGAATAGAAATCCCATTATGGTCGAAGCCTTTTACGGCAAGAAATAGAGCGGCAAGTATAAAGGAGGAGATAGCACAAACGAATACGACTTATTTTTTAAGCACGTTAGCGGGTAATTATCATGCGTTGATGCGTGAGTTCGAGAAATTCAATAATAGCGTGGATTATTATGAGAATCAGGCGGTTCCTGAAGCGAATATTATTATCAAGCAAGCAAGTCTTGGATATAAAGCCGGAGCAATAGACTATTTGGATTATATAACAAGCTTATCGCGTGCTATAAATATCAAAGAAAACTATCTTGACGTTTTAAACGATTACAATCAAACCATTATTTCGATAGATTTTATTACAGGTAAAATTTTTTAAATTAAGATTATGAAAAAAAATAATTACATACTATTCCTGATTTTTGCTTTTTTTGCGATCCTATTTGTTTCTTGTAGTGGAGGCAAATCTGCAGACGAGCTAGGTGAAGAAGAAATACTTCCTGAAGATATTGTTGAATTGCGTTTCGATCAAATTGATCTGATTGGCATATCCTTAGGGAAAATTGAAATGCTTCCCATGTCGGGAAAGTTAAAAGTAAACGGGACCATTACGGTAGAACCACAAAATTATGCAACGGTTTGTATGCCATTGGGTGGATTTGTAAAGAGTACATCCATTATGCCGGGCGATCGAGTTGAAAAAGGACAAACTTTGGCTATGCTTGAAAATCAGGAGTTTGTCGATATTCAACAAAATTATTTGGAAGCAAAAAATAAATTTGAATATGCCGAGGCGGAATTTAAGCGTCATACCGAGCTCTATCAAGAAGATGTTTATTCCAAAAGTAGTCTTCAACAAGTGACTGCCGAGTATAAAACTTTAAAGGCGCAAGTCGCTTCTTATCAACAGAAATTGGCTTTGATCGGGATTGACCCGAAAAAACTAGATGAAGATGATATTAGTCGATCGGTTGCCGTAGTATCGCCCATTTCCGGATTCGTAAAAGAAGTCAATATCAATATTGGGAAGTTCGTATCTTCTTCCGATGTATTATTCGAAATAGTAAATAGCGACAAGTTGTTTTTAGAGCTTAGTATTTTCGAAAAAGAAGTGGATAAAGTGGCACTTAATCAGGCGATTGACTTCTATGTAAATAATGAGCAAGAAGCGCACGATGCGCACATTTATCGAACAGCAAAATCGATAAATAACGATAAATCGTATAAAGTATATGCTGCAGTTAATAGCAAGTGCAATAAATTGTTGCCGGGCATGTATGTCAATGCTTTTATAGCAACTACGCCAAAAATTGTTAGTGCTTTACCTTCTGAAACTATCGTTAATTTCGAGGAT
>JBFHQD010000079.1:0-13008 GCA_041592395.1 Bacteroidales bacterium
TTTCGTTTTAATAGGCTACAACTAGTTAATATATTAATAAATCCCCCTATATCTTCCAGATTTAGGGGATATATAGTGTTTTAATGTTATTATAACACAACAAAAGCTTATCAAATAGTATATTTACTTGCCTTTATTAAACCTTTAATAGAACTAACCTCAAATATACAATGAATAATTAAAAATCAATGCAATTAGTTATCTGTTTACCAAGCGTATGGGTTTTCAGGGATGAACGATAGTATCCATTGAATAAACGTAAAAAAAGACAAGTTCGCTAGCTGTTGAAACATAATATGCGTCTTATGGGAACAAAATACATTCAACTTTTCGCTTACATTTGAATAATCATAACTTCAACGCGCTTTCTCCCCATCACGCCATCAACATTTTGTCCCATAAGGCAATTATGTCAAATAACGTTGGACGAGTTAGGGATCAACAAGAATTTGGGAGGCTAAGCTCGAAAAGCGCGGTTTATGCCTAGCCCACAGGTTTTAGCATTGATCCAGAGTTTCCCATATATTTCCCACAAAAAGAAAAAGCGCCGTAACTTATTAAATTACAGCGCTATATATGTGAGTGAGTGATCCCAAGAGGATTCGAACCTCTATCTTAAGAACCGGAATCTTAAATTCTATCCATTGAACTATGGGACCTAAATTAAAAACGAATAGGGTTAGCTATTCGTTAAGAACGTTTGCGGAGCTGGAGGGATTAATTTCATTGATCCCTTTTGGGGTAACAATTAAAAAAAATCTTACTCATTTCTCTCCTTGTCTCATTCGCAAATAAAAAATTTCAAACGAGCTTGAATTTTTTATTTACTCATGATCCACACACATTCGTGTGGAGTTTTTTGTGGAGCTGGAGGGATTCGCACCCTCGTCCAAACAAGTAATCAAAAAGCTTTCTACATGCTTAGTCTTTTGTTAATTTTCGAGAAATTGAACGAAAAAAGACATCCAATCAATTTCCTTAGCTTCTTTATTTAACTTTCTTCGCGAAGCGAGAAAAAAGCGGTCCTCGAATTTGCTACACCTCGAGCTCAGTTAGGAACAAGGCAGGTCCTTCTGCGAGATGTCTTGTCCAGAAACCTAGTTTCTTGGATTAGGCTTAATCTACTGAGTAGTATTAAGCTGCAAGAGCATAATTGTTTTCGCCATTTACATAGCTGTGAGAATTAGGATTTACGAGTCATATTCACAACACTCGGCATGCTTACATTCCAACTCCCTTGCTGTCAAATCCAGTCAACCCCAAGTTTGTCTGTTGATTTATCCTGCAAAAAGCAAGCCAAATCAACCAAAGCGACTGCAAAATTACAATTTTTATGCATCGCTTTGCGAAAATTTTTTAATTCTTCAAGCTGTATTATAAGCGTCATCCAAAAGAGGGAAAGTAGTTGTCTTAGTGCGTCTATCAACTTAGCGTGAGTTTCAAACCCGTGGTGTTATCTAAGAATAACTGCTTAATAGGCGCTAAAAAAGGCTTTGTTAATGAACAAAGCCTATAAAGTTTACTTGAATTCCTTTTTCAACTGCTCTACCCATTTTTCTATTCTGGGTTTTACGAGTTTCGGTTGAACTTCAAAATCGAGTGGGAGTCCGATAAATTCATTGTTTCTTAGTGCTTTAGAGTTTTCGAAAGTATAACCTTCGTTAGCTACATGGCCAACTATTTGTCCGCCTAAAGCTTCCAATAAATCGGCCATAATGCCAATAGCATCGACAAAATTTTCGGGATATTCTTTTTGATTTCCTGCGCCATAGAGCGCAAATTTTTTGCCCGTAAAGTCCATTTCTTCCATTGCCGGAACAAACTCATCCCAATAATTGGGCAGCTCACCGTCGAACCACGTGGGGACTCCTATAATATAATTGGTATAGGCATTAAATTGCTCGTCCGAAATTTCTTCAACATTATTAGCGTCTATATTATCACTACCAAAAGCTTCTGTAATTAATTTTGCTGCTTTGGTGGTATTCTTTGTATTAAAGCTGTAAAAAAGTCCTATTTTTTGCATAATCGTTTTTTTAATAATCGAGTAAATCTTTAGAAGCTTGTTCTATTTTTTGTTTGTTTGGCAATATGGCATTTTCCAAAATTCGGTTAAAGCCAACCGGTGTAAAAGTGGCGCCAACACGTTTTATGGGCGCGTCTAAAAATTCAAAAGCAAGATCTGCAATTTGCGCGGCAATTTCACCCCCAAAACCGCTAAATACTTTATCCTCGTGTACAATAAGTACTTTGTTTGTTTTCTTAACAGAAGCTATAATCGTTTCTGTATCAAGGGGTAATAACGATCTTAAATCGATTACTTCTATCTCTTTTCCTGATTCTTTTGAAATAGCATCTGCGACTTCAACACACATTGGAGTAGTGTTTCCATAGGTAAGGATAGTCATAGCTGTTCCATTTCTACGGATGCGCGCTTTGCCAAATGGGACTTCAAAATCGTCGGGAACATAAGCTTCTGCTTTTGGATCGTTATACAGGGCTTTGGGTTCTAAAAACAAAGTAACCCCTTTTGAGCGAATACTTGTTCTTAATAATCCGGCAGCGTCATCGGCATACGAAGGGTAAACCACACGGATACCCGGGAAAGTCGTTAGCGTAGCTTCAATATTTTGCGAATGGTATAAACCACCGCCAATATAACCTCCTGATGCTAAACGTATAGTAATATTAGGAACAAATTGTCCGTTTGAGCGCCAATAATCGTGCGACGACTCAACCAGTTGTTCCATAGCAGGCCAAAAATAATCGGCAAATTCGGCACCTTCAACAACGATGCGCATTTTATCATTAAATCGCGACATACCGTTGGCGGTTCCTACAATAAAATCTTCGGCAATTGGAGCGTTAAAAACACGCTTCTTGCCAAATTCTTTTTGCATGCCTTTCGAAACATTAAAAATGCCGCCTTTATCTTTATTTGCAATGTCTTGTCCGTAAAGATAGGTCTCCGGATTCAGGCGAAATTCGGCTTTTAAAGTTTCGTTTAATGCCGTAATGAATTTAATTTTAGTGCCTGCTTTTTCTTGATGCAGTCCCAAAGGAAATTTTACAGGTTGATAAGGTGCAGGACTTACAAAATCGAAAATGCTTTCGGGCGATGGATCGGGCGAAGAAATGGCTACTTTATGTGCTTTCTTTACAATTTGTTTAGCATCTTCTTCAATGGCTAAAAGTTCGTCTTCGGTAAAACGATTGTAGCGCAATAATAAGCGACGGAATTTAGATAGCGGATCGTATTCTTTTACATAATTGCGTTCAAATTCGTCGCGGTAAAGCTCGTGCGCATCTGAATTGCTATGCGATCCTATCCGAACACAGTTTGCTTGTAAGATAACGGGATTACCGGTTTCTAAAACGAATTTTTTTGCATCATCCATCGCATTCATCGAATCAAAAACATCTTTTCCATTGCAATGAATAATGCGAAGATTTTTGAATCCGCTAAAATTGTTTGCCACTTTTCGGTTGGCTGTTTGGTCCTTTTTAGGTACGGAAATACCGTAGCCATTGTCTTGAAAAACAAATATAACAGGCAATTGCTCTTTGTCGGCACCCGTTATTGCTTCATAAACATAGCCTTCAGAAACAGAGGATTCGCCTTGTGAGCTAATTGAAACGGCTTTTTTTCCGCTTAATTTTATGGCTCTTGCCGTACCAACCGCATGCAAAGTGTGATTGCCTGTGCACGAAGAAACATTCTGAATATTGATTTCCGGTTTTGCAAAGTGATTGGACATATGACGACCTCCGGAAGCGGGATCGGCAGCTTTTGAAATACCGTTGAGTATAATTTCTTCGGCGCTCAATCCGGCCGAAAGTACCGTTAACATATCTCTATAATAGGGAAATAGAAAATCCTTATTGGCCTCAAAAGCTTGTCCTATAGCCAGTTGAATTCCGTCATGGCCCGCATAGGGCGCATGGTACGACCAACCCAAAGCTTGTTTTAAATAATTCGGAGCTTTTTCGTCTAAACGCCTGCCCAGTACCATTAGACGGTACCAATTTTCAAGCGTTTTTTTATCTGTTTTCTTTATGCTAAACTTTTTATCCTTTTGCATGTCTCGTTAGATTCAAATCGTAAATCAGTAAAATACTGTTATTTACTTTGTTTTTATACTAATTTTTTTGGTTTTGCAAAGATAAGCAAAAAAATATAATTTAGAATCATTCAAAATTGAAAATTAAGCGAAATTAACACCTTTTGTATCTCCGGTTGATTTTTCTATTTTTGAGCTAAATTCTACCGACTATGAAGAGTGCCAAGCGAATTATGGAATTTATGCAAAAAATGCTTCCTTCGCCTATGAGCATTGCGATTATTCTCAGCTTTTTTATCCTTGTTTTAGCTGTAATTTATAAACCAACAGAAATAAGTTATGCCAAGCGAACCTTGCATGTATTAGAATATTGGAATCGGGGTTTTTGGACTTTGATGGAATTTACCATGCAAATGATTTTAATCTTAGTATTGGGTTATGTGTTGGCCCTTTCAAATGGTATAAATCGCTTGATTGTTCGACTTGTTTCTTTGGTAAATACCAATGCTAAAGCAGCCGTAGTTTTGAGTTTTGCAACCCTTTTCGTAAGCTTTTTTAATTGGGGTTTGGGTTTGATTTTTGGCGCTGTATTTGCACGTAAAATTGCCGAATATTATGCTGCTCAAGGTTTGAAAGTCAATTATGGTTTATTAGGCGCGGCTGCTTATTCAGGAATGATGATTTGGCATGGGGGTTTGTCTGGTTCGGCTCCCTTAAAAATAGCAGAAGCCAATCATTTTCTTTTCGATAGAATTGGTCAAATTTCTTTAAACGATACCATTTTCTCAACGATGAATCTTTTTGCCTCTGCACTTATACTCACTCTTGTTCCTTTATTTTTTTATGTGTTGGCATCGCTAAGTGGGAGTTCTGAAATTCAGTTGATGCCCAGAGAGCAGGGCGTAAAGTCGGATGAGAATAATCTTGTAGGAGCAGAACGTTTGGATCTTTCAAGAATATTTGCCTACGCATTCGGGGCATTGCTTTTGGTTATTCCGCTTTCCGAAATGTTTCAAAATTCGAATTTGAATTTCATAAACTTAAACTATATCAATTTGGTCTTGTTTGCTTTGGCCATTTTAATGCACGGATCTATTAAAAAATTTCTGCTAGCTACCCAAGAAGCCATAGGAAGTTCCACCGGTATTTTGATACAGTTTCCTTTGTATGCCGGTATTATGGGCATGATGAAATATTCGGGATTGTATATTTTATTTACGCAGTTTTTTATTGATATTTCTACCCAAGCATCCTTCCCATTTTATACCATGTTAAGTGCTGCCATTGTTAATGTGTTTGTACCGTCGGGCGGGGGACAATGGATAGTTCAAGGACCTATTGTGGTGGAAGCGGCTCTAAATTTAGGCGTTTCAATTCCTAAAAGTGTGATGGCTTTGGCTTATGGCGATCAATTAACAAATATGATACAACCATTCTGGGCCTTGCCTTTGCTCGGAATTACCGGTCTTAAAGCCAAAGACCTTTTTCCCTTTTCCTCACTCTTAATGGTTTTGGGCGTGCTTATTTTTGTAATCAGCTTGCTTTTGTTCTGATTTTGAAACGTAGGTTATCTAAAATGGTGATAAAAATCATATAAAATTATGCGTTTTGATGTTAAAAATAGCACCTTATTAAAAGAATATATTTAAATCATCGCTATCTATTATATCCCGCGTCTGTCAAGGTATGAGTACTTTTATTTAGAATTAATTTTTTTAAGAATTTACTATGCGAACATAATAAAATTTTACTAATTTTACATTGATTTTCGAGTAACAATATAAATAGCTGATAATCAATTGTTTGTTATTTTTATCGAAAATTTAATCAATAATTCAATTTTGGTAAATGCAGAAAATAAAAGTAATCAATCCGGTAGTAGAGTTAGATGGTGATGAGATGACTCGCGTAATTTGGCGTTTTATTAAGGAAAAATTAGTCTTACCTTACCTCGATCTCGATATTAAATATTACGATTTGGGATTGGAATACAGAGATAAAACGAATGATCAAGTAACTGTTGATGCTGCTCATGCCGTAAAAAAGTACCATGTTGGAATTAAGTGTGCTACCATTACACCTGATGAGGGACGTGTTAAAGAATATAATCTAAAAGCCATGTATCGTTCTCCAAATGCAACGATTCGTAATATTTTAGATGGTACTGTTTTTCGCGAACCTATCGTTATGAAAAATGTACCCCGTTTAGTTCAGGGATGGACCAATCCGGTTGTAATTGGGCGACATGCTTTTGGCGATCAATATCGAGCCACCGATTTCGAAACTAAAGGCAAAGGCAAATTAAGTATTACGTTTACTCCGGATGATGGCAGTGAACCACAGGTGCATGAAGTTTATAATTACGCAGGAGATGGTATTGCAATGGCTATGTATAATACCGATGAATCGATTTATGGATTTGCTCGAGCTAGTTTTGCTATGGCAATTTCAAAAAAATGGCCACTTTATCTCTCAACCAAAAATACGGTTCTCAAAAAATACGATGGCCGGTTCAAAACGATCTTCGAAGAAGTCTATCAAAATGAATTTAAAGCGCAAATGGATGAAATAGGAATCGTTTATGAACACCGTTTAATTGATGATATGGTGGCCTCAGCTTTGAAATGGAATGGAAACTATGTTTGGGCGGCTAAAAATTACGATGGCGATGTACAATCGGATACCATAGCACAAGGATATGGCTCCTTAGGATTGATGACTTCTGTTTTGATTGCGCCCGACGGTAAAACGGTGGAAGCCGAAGCGGCACACGGAACAGTAACACGCCATTTCCGCGAATATCAAAAAGGAAATCCCACATCAACAAACCCAATTGCTTCTGTTTATGCCTGGACCAGGGGACTGGCGCATCGCGGCAAATTGGATGGAAATGAAGAATTAATCAACTTTAGCAATACATTGGAACAGGTTTGTATTGATACTGTTGAATCAGGAAAAATGACCAAAGACCTAGCACTTATAATCCACGGTGATAAATTAGCTAAAACACATTATTTAACAACGGAGGATTTTTTAAGCGCCCTAGATGAAGGCTTAAAAGCTAAGCTTCAATAAAACAAAAATTATTAAAATATGTCAACTTTAAAAGCAAAATTAGCTCAGAAAATAGCTGAGCACAGGCCTAGAACCACAAGACTGGTTAAAGAATTTGGTGATGTAAAAGTTGCCGATGTAAAAATTGAGCAAGTAATTGGAGGGGCCAGAGGTATCCGTAGTTTAGTCACCGATATTTCTTATTTAGACCCAATGGAAGGTATCCGTTTTCGTGGATATACTATTCCTGAAACCATGGCTGCTTTGCCAAAACCTGAAGGTAAAGATTATCCTTATGTAGAAGGTTTCTGGTATCTTTTATTAACAGGGGATATTCCTACTATGGAAGAAACTTTAGAAATCGTTGAAGATTTCAAAAAGCGCAGTAAAGTCCCTGAATATGTGTATGACGTGTTAAAAGCACTCCCTAAAGAATCTCATCCTATGGTGATGTTCTCTACCGCTATTTTGGCAATGGAAAAAGAAAGCAAGTTTGCTAAATTCTATGAAGAAGGATTTAACAAAATGACGGCTTGGGAAACCATGTACGAGGATGCAACAGACTTGTTGGCTCGTTTACCCGAAATAGCTGCCTTTATTTATCGCTATAAGTATAAAAATGGTGATATTATTGCCGGTGATCCTAATCAGGATATGGGTGGAAACTTTGCTCATATGATGGGTATAGGTGCTCCATACGACGATGTGGCTCGTATGTATTTTATCTTGCATTCTGATCACGAATCAGGTAATGCTTCCGCACACACTACGCACCTAGTAGCTTCAACACTTTCGGATGCTTACTATTCGCTATCGGCCGGATTAAATGCTTTGGCCGGTCCTTTGCATGGATTAGCAAACCAAGAAGTATTGCGTTGGTTGCAAGATGTAATGGATAAATTAGAAGGTAAAGAGCCTACTGAAGAAATGATGAAACAATTTGTTTGGGATACATTAAATAGTGGTCAGGTAATTCCTGGCTTTGGTCATGCGGTATTGCGTAAAACTGATCCCCGTTATCAATCACAACGCGAGTTCTGCGAAAAACATTTACCAAACGATAAAATCTTCAAGTATGTAGATATGCTTTATCGTGTTGTTCCTGATATTTTGGTTGAACAAGGAAAAGCTAAAAACCCTTGGCCAAATGTTGATGCACAATCTGGTGTTATTCAGTGGTATTATGGTATCACCGAATACGATTTCTATACCGTAATGTTTGGTGTTGGTCGTGCTATTGGTGTTTTAGCTAATATTACTTGGGACAGAGCTTTAGGTTATGCCCTTGAACGTCCAAAATCTTTAACTACCAAAATGTTGGAAGATATTGCCGGTATTAAATAAAGATTCATCTTTTAAAGCCCCTGTATTTATTTGCAGGGGTTTTTTGTATTTTTTAATTCTTAATTTTGTTGGATGATTGTACAGAAAGAAATTCGCTTAAAACCAAAACCCAGAGGTTTTCATTTAATAACTTCGGAGGTTATAGCTGCATTGCCTAAATTGCCCCAAGTAGGGATGGTTCAACTATTTTTACAGCATACTTCTGCCGGACTAACAATCAACGAAAATGCCGACCCCAGTGTTCGCGTCGATTTTGAAACGGTGTTTAATAAGTTAATTCCCGAAAACGATCCCGATTATATTCATATTTTTGAAGGCAGCGATGATATGCCGGCTCATTTAAAAAGTGCCCTATTAGGAACATCTGTAAGTATCCCCATTAAAAATGAGCGTTTGGCATTGGGTACCTGGCAAGGCATTTATTTAGGTGAGTTTAGAGAAAATGCCAGCGAGAGGCGTTTGGTTTGTACTATTTATTCATAAATAATGCTTCTGAAAATTATTTTTATCAGCGCCATACTTCTGGGAATTGTATTTTTGGGATTAGGTATTCAGTTGTTTTTTTCAAAGAAAAAGCGCTTCCCTCAAACGCAAATAGGGCATAATACGGAAATGAAAAAACGAAAAATTCCTTGTCCCCAAACTCAAGATAAAATAACGCAGAAAAATAAAAAGCCTTGGCAAAGTCCGATTTAAAAGGTGGTGTATAGCTATCCTATACTTCGATTTTGAGGCAAAATAGGGGTAGTTTGTTTTTTTCTGTACTTCTTTTCTATATTCTCTACGTTTACTTTAACATTGTTTTAATTGTTGCATTATCTTTATCGTTTAAATGGATAGATAAATTAAATGCACGAATATGTCTGCTTCTAAACTCAATAAATTCCTGAACGATTGGCAAAGCGATCATTCGCTTTCAAATGAAAAAGTACAAAAGCTTGCGCTGGATATTTTAAACGGTGCTGAAACGACTTTTCGATCAAAAGAACCGGCTAAAGTCGATAGAAAGCTGGCTTTTGATTTTATCAATCTCACTGGAAAGAGCAATTATTTAAGCGCTTTAGCAAATACTTCTGATCATAACCGATGGGCCGAAATTGTTTTTAAAACCATTCAGGTTTCGGGCTATTCGTTAAATGATATGTTCGAGCAGCGCGTCAAAGAAATTGGCAATCAAACGCTATTTATGGATATGAGCAGCGAAATGCCTTTGCATTGGACCTATACTCAGGTACAATTGCATGTTCGCGAAATTGCAGCCGTTTTTTACAGACATCAACCCTTATCGCCGCGAGTTGCCTTATTTGCAGAAAATAGTTTCGAAAGTGCTAGTTGCGATTTGGCTTGTTTGTTTTATGATATTTTCGACACCCCCTTGAATGTTCATTTTAATAAAGAAACATTATTGCTCATTTTCGATCAGCTCGAAATCAATATTGCTGTTGCAGACACACCTAATCGGTTGAGTATTTTAGAAGAAGTACGAAAGTCGAGTAAAATACCTTTCACTATTTTTGTTCTCGACCCCTCTGTAAATACAAATGAGAAAGATATCTTTTTTTTGGGCGAGGAATGTAAAGTAGCGGATTTAAAAGAGATTGAAGAGATTTTAGACAAAAGAGTTAGAAAGCCTATTAATCAGGTTGCGACAACGATGTTTACTTCCGGAAGTACCGGTTTGCCAAAAGGGGTTTCTTTCTCCATTTACAATTTGGTAACTAAACGTTTTGCAAGAGCTGCCGCCGTGCCTGAGATTGGGAATAAAGAAGTGATGCTTTGCTTTCTCCCTTTGTTTCATACTTTTGGACGCTATTTAGAAATGCTGGGCTCCATTTATTGGTATGGAACCTATGTTTTTGCCGGGAATACAGCCTCTGAAACATTGCTTTCTCTTTTCCCAAAAGTAAATCCATCTGTCTTTATTAGTATTCCTTTACGTTGGATGCAATTGTACGAGAAAATTATGGAGCTTGTGAAACCGCACGATTCGAACAAAGAAATTGCGCATAAAATTAAATCGGTTGTGGGTGTTCGATTGCGCTGGGGGCTCTCTGCAGCTGGTTATCTCGAGCCTAAAGTATTTCAATTTTTTCAGGATCATGGCATTTATTTATGCAGTGGATTTGGAATGACCGAAGCAACAGGTGGAATAACCATGACACCTCCCGGTAAATATATCGAATCAACTACAGGCATTCCCTTGCCCGGCGTAAATTCGCGCTTTACACCCGAAAGCGAAATGGAAATCAATGGGCATTATATAGCACGCTATCTGGAGGATGCCGGTCCCGATGATTTAATTGCATTTCCGACGACGATGAAAAATGATTACTGGATGTCGACCGGCGATATTTTTAGAAAAACCAACGAGGGTTATTATGAAATCATCGATCGATTAAAAGACATTTACAAGAACAATAAAGGGCAAACAATTGCTCCGAAAACTGTTGAAAAGCTTTTTGTGGATGTGCCCGGTATAAAACATACTTTTTTAGTTGGCGATGCTCGACCATACAATGTCTTGTTAATCGTTCCTGATAAGGAAGATTTAATTTTAAAATCAGCGGTAAGTCTAGAAAATAAGACGGAATATTTTCATCAAATTGTAGCTGCCGCCAACAAAGATTTAGCTCCCTACGAACGCGTAATCAATTTTTCGTTACTGAAAAGAGATTTTAAAGTGAGCAAAGGAGAACTCACTCCTAAAGGCAGTTTTAATCGAAAAACGATAGAGGCGAATTTTGCAGAAAGCATCAGTCATCTTTATGAGAGTAATACGATCTACTTAAAAATAAGGGGTTTACAAATCCAAATCCCACGATGGTTCTTTCGTGATTTGGGCATTTTGGAAAGTGATATCGTTACCAACCCTTCCGGTTTGCATAATAAATTAACGAACAAAAGCCTTTTTATTAAAAAGCTCAGCAAAAACAGCAAAGTAAGAATAGGCGACTTGATTTATAATCTGGAAGATGAGGTTTTGGATTTAGGTTATTTTACACGGCAGCCGCGTTTGTGGATCGGAAATCCGGCACTTATTGATTTTTGTCCCGTAAAAGAAGGCTGGGATTTGCCTTTAAAAAGAATGAGTACGCAAGTTGAGCGCCCTTATAAGATGGAGAAAGAATACAATTCGGCCACTTTGCCTCCTTTGTTCCATCTTCGCGATCAGCGTTTGAATTTTGTAAATAATGTGATTAGCTGTGCTTTGTTCGGCGATATCAAGAAAGCCATTGATAATACGTATCAGATCAAAGAAATCTTTAATCAATACGATGAAAAAATAAGCGAGGTTATTCGGCGTAGATTAGAAGCTTTGGCTTGTCATCCCGAAGAAGAAATTCGTGCTTTGGCCTATCGGATTTTATTGTTAGACGATGCCAATCCGGATTATTCTAAACTGTTTCCGGCTTTTATTCAATCGGGATTAACCTTTTTAAACGAAGCATCAATCAAAGAAATTGCTTCGCAAGATATGGGCAAACAGCATTTGGAGAGTTTGCGCCAGCGATTGTATAATTACCGCGTTCAATTGGAGTGGCCGGCCGATAAGCAAACCCGGAAGCAATTCGAAAATGTGTTGGAGCTCATGTATAATTTTGGCAGCAATCACCTGGAATATTACAGTTCTGTTCGTGCTGAGTTTGCCAGTTGGATTTTACATAAAGCCGATCCGTATTTAGCTAAAATAGCCTATGATTATTTCAAAAAATTGTACCATAATTTTGAAAGACAATTGCGAAAAGAATCTGTTTTACTCTCGCAAGAGGAATGGGAAAAGAAAATTGTTTTTGAAGAAGGTATCACCGAAGAGATAAGCACAAATATATTTAATATCTTTTCAAACACTCCATTTATAAGGCAATCTGTAATGTTGGCTTATGAAGAGTATGATTTTGATGTGGATCAGATTCCGAATATGGGTATGTGGATTTCTCGCTTAAAATCGTTTGGTACTTTCCGGCATTTTCGTTTGAGTATAAACACAACCGATGGCAAACATTTCGATTTGCATTTTATGATCAATAAAAATATTCGCTTGTTGGCCGGTGCAAAAACAGTGCATTGGTTATCGGCAATAGCCGGTTATCCTTTTGCCACGTTGAGTATGCCCGCTTTGGGATGTTACAGACCAAAGGATGGCGCATTAACAAGCAAGTTTATTGGTGAGCTCAGCATTTGGGATAAAATACGTGAATTTGCCGGAATTCATCACTCTCTGGGTTATTTGAATATCAATAATCCTTGGAGGAAAATGTTTATCAAGGGATTGGCTGTTTTTTATACGGCATGGAAACAAAGTGGATTTCAGATTGTTCCGGGTATTATTACGCCAAATAATGTGGTTGTGCCTGAATTGGATTATCTCGAATCGGCTACCATTATTTCTTTGGCAGGCTTAAGGGATTATGAAAATACATTGTCTATTATTAAACCTATGCTCGAGAATTTCTTTTTCCGCTTAGAAGCGCATTATCCTTGGGTAACTAAACAGTTGAAAGTCAGGTGGATGTTTGATGCTTGTATAGAGTCTTTAGGAAATAAAAAA
>JBFHQD010000080.1:0-12946 GCA_041592395.1 Bacteroidales bacterium
AATCTTTCTATGAACTTCTTTTTTCATCCCTCGTTAAGGGGCTGCAAAGATAATAACTTTTTTATTTCTGCAAACTTTTTTAGTAAAAAGTTTGACCGAATTTCGTTATGCTCTTTCTATGCACTTTCTCGCCCTTTTATCTGAACTCTCGTCCCTTCCAAAAGCGAGTGCAAAGATAATAAGTAAATTGATTGTTCAAAGGTATTCCAAACAATTATTGCATCTTTTTTTCGACTATTCTTAATGGAGTTTTATAAGGTTTAGAAATATAGATAGTTAATGAATGAGAAAATATTAAAAAACTTTTATACAAATAAAAGTAATTTAAAAATTGCATATTCTATAAGGGGTGAATAATCTTTTAATGGTTAGTAAGACTTAGATTAAATAAGAGAAATGGTCTCGAACTTATTTTCGCGCATGTCTAATGTTAATACTTTGTTTATTAGCATGCTATCGTATTGTTTATTCAAGTATTTTATAGCTTCTGAAACTTGAATGGAGGCTGTTGTTGTTACTGTCGGCGGAAAAATGGTTTTACATGCTTCCTCTTCTGGTGTATCCTCTAAGCCAAAAGTCTTTTGGTAATTAGCCGTTTTTTTCGGAATTAAAGAAGTTATTTGCCCCTTTTCTTTAAATGCACTACCATGTATAATAGGAATACCATAGGCAAAAAAAAGCTTATCGAGTACTAATCTTGAGGCAAAAGAATCTAAACAATCAATAACTAAATCAATTTTTCTATCTATTTTCGAGTGAATTGATATTTTTTCAAAATGCGGGATATAGTTCAATTCCGGATTAATTTCCTTTAGCTCGGATAGTGCGACTGCAATTTTTAATTCGCCTAAGTGTGCCGGTTTATAAAGTAGTTGACGATTCAAATCGGGA
Organism: Bacteroidales bacterium; assembly: GCA_041592395.1. Lineage (GTDB taxonomy): Bacteria > Bacteroidota > Bacteroidia > Bacteroidales > UBA12170 > UBA12170. The sequence goes on from JBFHQD010000080.1 coordinate 892, forward strand.
CTGTCTAAATGGCCGTAGTCCCAAAAATGAATAGTGCCAAAACCAATGCGAGCAAGTAGCTGAAGTACAGTACTTCCGAGACCTCCACATCCCGCTACAGCTACTTTTGCGTTTCTGATTCTCCTGAATTCCTCTTCACTGTATAAAGGCTTATGCCGCTGGTATCGTTCCATCTCAATCTAGAATTACACGTTTATTTTTCGGATATTTTAAGCTGTATTTAATGTGCAACTGCTTGCTTTGAAGCGGCTCGATACGAAGCTTCCACTTTAATTCACCCGTTTCCTTATTGTATAGAGCACCACTTGTATTTTGAACGTCTAATTCGATCTCCTCAAGGGTAGGTACCGGAATTTGATCCAGTAGCGTAAGATTAATTGCTTGTTTTTTATTGTTTTTGATGGAAATATTCCACGATTTAGTTTCTTCTTTTTTATTGCCTAGGAATTGCTTTTCGGAATAGTTCCTTGAATTTTCGCGTTTTACCTGAACGTTTTTATCTCTGCCGAGCGAAATGCGTAAGGTGTCGTTTGCGCTGCGAACATCCAATAATGATTTACCTATATAAGTATCTTCGAAAAAGATATTGGCTTCACCCTCAAGCAAATTTAACTTTTCCCAATCGTTTACATAGGCGATTAAAAAAGCATCAGGATCAATTTTTGGAATACAGAAGTACTGAAAATTTGCCGGAATATTAATTTCTTGCATAACCACCGCTTGTGTTTTATTGTCTGATTTTAAGCTGTAGGTTTTTTCCAGCGCAAAGCTAAAACTGGTTTGGTTTTCTTCAACGATAACAGGAGGAGGCAAAGCGCTTGCATTATTTAGGCTTGATGCTCCTCGAATTCTAATTCCGGCTGCTTTTCCTTGAACTGTCATTGGCGCATTTTCATAATCAGCCATTTCAAACTCTGCAAGCACCGTATTTTCAGATTCTAAACGGAAACTCATATAGGGACTCGTAATTGTTCTTTCAATGCTTTTCATTCCCGTAAAATGACACTCCAAAACACCCCCATTTGCAGGAATTGAAAGACTGTAATTGCCATCTAAATCGGAAATCGTTCCTATGGTAGAACCTTTAATAAAAATTAAAGCTCCTGGAATTGGACGATTATCATCAGCGGAAATAATCCGACCACTTACCGTATTGAATTTTCTATTGTAAACAGGAGGCCTAGAATTGTAATTTAAAAGATAAGGAATCAATTCTGGACTAACACTGCCGCTTTTTGGATTAGAAGAGGAAAAACTCAGTTTAACATTCGTCCAATCTACTTTTGTGTCTTGATGAACATTCGCTTTATAGTTTAGCACTAGTGGATGGTCGATACTTTTTGCCAATACATCATAAGAAGGAAACCAACCTGCATTTTCTACTAAATAATCAAAGCTAAAAAAAGCCGTTTGTGCTTTTTTGGAATCTATTTTTACCCAGATTTCTCCACTTGGATAATCTGTATCTGACGATAATGTTTCGATTTGTTTTTGTAAATCCTTGCGTTGTGCAGTTAATTTTTCGAGCTTTTCATTTCTTTCTATTTCTTTTAATTTGATAGAAGTCAATTTTTCGGTATAATATTCTGCCGTGGCTTTCAGATTGTTTAGCATCAATTCTTGATTCTTTCCTCCAATTGCTCGGTTGTCTTTTAAAAAGGCTAATTCTTCACTCAAAATAGCTAAATGTGTGTTTTCTAGCTTAATAGCATTGTCGAGTGCTTTTCGTTTTTGGTCGAGTAACGTTATTTGCTCTGACTTCTTTTCCTCATTCAAGTAATTTTTTTGAAAATTGACCGATAAAACATGCAGAGCTCCATCGGCCTTAAACTGAATGCTTTTGGCATCAATAAATGGGGATAAACCGGTAAATTTTAAAAGAGAAATCCCTTGCTTTATATCCGTATCCACCGCTCTGGATATTTGTGCTCCTTCGATAAAAACAGTTACTTCATTAATTTGCGTTTTGATATTTTTTTCGGTGATTTCTTGTGCTTGAATAGTCAGAGCGAACAAAAAGAAAAAGAGAATGCTAATTTTTTTCATAGGGTTTGTTTTTTTATCGATAAACAAAAGTTATGCCTAAAACTTGGATACGAATATACAGAAAACAAAGGTGTAGTTTTTAAGTGATCGTAAAATAAAAAAGCCTTTCAAAAAGTCAGGCGACGATTAGAAAGGCTTTTAAAGGATTTTGTTTGCTATTTATTCATCTCGGCAAAATGCTTGTAAAACGCAACCAACGATTCAATACCGTTAAAGAATTGTTCCAATGGGAAGTTTTCATTGGGTGAATGAATGGCATCAGATTCCAATCCAAAACCCATCAGAACAGATTTTATTCCTAAGATTTCTTCAAAAGAGGAGATAATTGGAATACTTCCTCCGCTGCGCACAGGAACGGGTCGTTTGCCATAAGTATCAATGAGTGCTTTTTCAGCGGCTTTGTAGGCCGGTAAATCGATCGGACAAACATAACCTTGTCCGCCGTGCAATGGGGTTACTTTTACTTTAACACTTTTAGGAGCAATACTTTCGAAATGTTCTTTGAATAACTTAGATATTTTTACATTATCTTGATTAGGAACCAATCGTGTACTTACTTTAGCATAGGCTTTTGATGGAAGAACAGTTTTGGCGCCTTCGCCGGTATAACCTCCCCAAATTCCACAAATATCAAAACTTGGTCGTATGCCTGTATTTTCCGTTGGTGAATATCCTTTTTCACCGGCTAATTCTTCAACATCTATGGCTTTCTTATATTCTTCAACATCAAATGGCGCTTTGGCTAAAAGTTCGCGTTCTTCTTTAGAAACTTCCATCACATCATCGTAAAAACCCGGAATGGTGATGTGATTATTTTCATCGGTCATCGAGGCAATCATTTTAGAAAGCACATTGATAGGGTTGGCAACAGAAGCGCCAAACAATCCACTATGCAAATCGCGATTTGGACCGGTTACTTCTACTTCCCAATACGAAAGCCCGCGTAATCCGGTGGTTATACTTGGAATATCCGGAGCAATCATCCCCGTGTCAGAAACCAATATAATATCGGCATCGAGCATAGGTTTATTGTCTCTACACCATTTTGGAAGATTAGGAGAACCAACTTCTTCTTCGCCTTCGATCATAAACTTTACGTTTACTTTTAAAAGGTCGGTTTTTACCAAATATTCGAAAGCTTTGGCATGCATAAAGCTTTGTCCTTTATCATCATCTGCACCGCGTGCCCAGATTTTTCCATCTCTAATTTCGGGTTCAAAAGGTGGACTTTTCCATAATTCTAAAGGATCAACAGGCATTACGTCCATATGGGCATAAACCAAAACGGTAGGTAACGCAGGATCGATAATCTTTTCAGCATAAGTTACCGGATTTCCTTCTGTTTCATAAACTTTGGCTTTGTCGGCACCTGCTTGCAAAAGCAATTTTTTCCAATATTCGGCGGCTTTATACATATCTTCTTTATGAGCAGCGATAGAGCTGATAGAAGGAATACGAATCAAGTCGAAAAGTTCATTCAAGAATCGGTCTTTGTTTTCTTCGATATACGTTTTAATTGTTGTCATATCTATTTTGTTTTTGTTTTGTTTGTTTTCTTTTTTGTTTTGAATTGGGATTTTTCGTACAACCCCAATACTAAGCCGTCTACCAATCCGATGCGAGGAACAAATATGGAAGTCGCTTTTATATGCTTCATTATTTCCAAATAGATTTTGCCGGCTGGAACAATAACATCAGCCCTATCGGGACGAAAACCATATTTTTCAGCACGCTCCTTCGATGTTAATTTACGAAGTTCTTTATACCCTTTTTCCAATGCCAGTAAAGGTATGGTTTTCATTTCGTTTTCGCCATATAATTTGGCGTATTTATTGATATTTCCGCCTGTTCCCAAACAGTTAATATGTCCAAAATAAATTTTGTATTGATCGAGCCAGCTATTGATATCATTCCAAACTTCCTGTTTGAATTGATTGTTTAACAAACGAATAGTTCCAAGCTTAAAAGATTTACTGTCGAGAAGCTCAGTTCCTCTTTCAAGACTTAACTCCGTACTACCGCCTCCAACATCAATTAAAAGCGTTAAATCTTCTTTATTTGGAAACGAAGCGCTATTGACCGAACGTATAATTTTCGCTTCTAAAGCACCTTCGATCAAATGAATGGTTAAACCTGTCTCAATCTTAATTTTATGCAAGATTTCAGATTGATTTTCTGCCTCACGCATAGCAGCAGTGGCGCAAGCGATATAATCAACCGGTTTATAAACATCAATCAAAAGCTTAAAGGCTTTCATGGTGTTTATCAAATTTTTTGCTCGCGAATTGTTTATTTTATGTGTCTTAAAAACGTCTTTTCCAAGTTGGAGAGGAATGCGGATAAGGCTGGCTTTTTCTATGCGTATAACACCTTGTTTTTCAAAAACATTAGCAAACAATAAACGAACGGCATTCGATCCAATGTCGATGGCAGCATAGAGCATAATTAGTCATTTCAAAAGCCAAAAATAATCAGAAATATTTGTACGACCTAAAGAAAAGATAGAATATGAAAAGCGCATCAAGTGATTCGGCAACTTTATCCCATTTTGGAGTGGAATATATTTGTTCGCTTTTTCAATCGCCTAATGGCAAATTATTATTTTCTACCTTTGCTCAAATTCAAATAAAATAGAGATTATGCTTTTGATTTTTATTCTTTATTTACTCGCTTTAACTATTATTGTGGTATATTCTGCAAGAAAATCGAAATCGAATTTCGACTTTGTTTTAGGAGGCAAAAAGATATCAGGTGTTTCGTTGGCTATTTCGGAGCGAGCTACAGGAGAATCTTCTTGGTTGTTATTAGGTTTAACGGGGCATGCTTTTTTAGAGGGATATAGCACCATTTGGGTAGCTTTAGGTTGCGTGCTGGGGATTGTTTTTATTTGGACCATTATGGCTGATCCTTTGCGTAAACTTACTGAAGAAACCGGTGCTCTTACGATTACGGCGTTATTTACAAAAAAATTTCCGGGCTCAGAACGTAGCATTGGGGTTTTATCCGCTTCCATTGTAGGTTTCTTTTTTTTATTTTATATCGCTGCTCAATACAGTGGTGCCGGAAAAGTTTTTCAAGAAGCTTTTGGCATTGATCCTTTATGGGGAATGATTATCGGTTCGGCCATGGTTACTCTATATACCATGCTCGGCGGCTTTATTACGGTGGTGGCAACCGATGTTTTTCAAGGGATTTTAATGATAATCACTTTAATAGTTTTGCCTATTGTGGCTCTGTTTTTTGTAGGCTCAAATAATATTGAAATTGCGCATTCTATTGCTGCTGCAACTCCAGAATATGTTAGCCTGACTGCCGGAAAAAGTGGTTTTCCTGCTTTTATCTTAATCCTTAGCGGTATGAGTTGGGCCTTTGGCTATACCGGACAACCGCAACTTTTAGCGCGTATGATGGCACTCAAAGACAGCAAAAGTGCTGTAACAGCAAAATGGGTAGCTATACTCTGGACTTTATTGGCTTATTTGGGTGCTTTTGGCATTGGAATTATTGGTTTTGTGCTTGTGAAAAATGGCGCTTTGGGCGAAAACGCGGCTGTTCTAGCTAGCGATGCTGAACAGATTTTACCGGTAATGGTTATGTTTTTATTAACCCCAATTCTTTCCGGAATTCTATTGTCAGGTGCCGTTTCTGCAATGATGTCAACGGCTTCGTCTCAATTAATGGTTTGTTCATCTGCAGTGAGCGAAGATTTGTACCACGACCTTTCAAAAAATAAGCTTTCCGAAAAGCAAATGCTTTGGGTTAATAAATTTTTAATCATTTTAGTTGGAATAGTGGCCTTTATAATTGCCCTTTGGTTTTCTGATACCGTATATGGATTGGTCTCTTATGCATGGGCAGGCATTGGTTCTTCTTTTGGCCCGGCCGTTTTATTATTGTTGTTTTGGAAACGGTTTTCGAAAGCCGGTGTGTTTGCTTCCTTAATAGGAGGAACAAGTTCTGCTATAGTTTGGAAGATTTTTTTACTCGAACCTACCGGAATATCTGAAAGATTAGGTAGTTTTGTCATTGCTTTTACACTGGCTGTTTTCTTTTCGATTTTATTTCCGAAAAAAGAAACTTCCGCTTAGCTTATACTAAAATGATTAGAACAAAACGGATTGCATTTTTACTCCTTCTTTCTTTAAGCATTTCCTTGACTGGAAAGTCGCAAGAGGAAAAATCGATGAAAAAAATTGAAATTAGAAAGGCTATTCGGGGTATCTACGATAAAAAATTAGGCGAAAATGGTCAACGCTTGATTGGTAATGTAATAGTAGAACACGAAGGTTCTATATTATGGTGCGATAGCGCCTATTTATATGGCGATAAAAACAGTATGGATGCTTTTGGCCATGTCCATATTCAAATGAACGATACTTTGCAGCTTTATGGCGATAAATTGTTCTACGATGGAAATTTACGTATCGCCAAAGTGAAGCAAAATGTGCGATTGGAAGATAAAAAATTAACCCTTTATACCGACGATTTAATATACAATAGAAATACCAAAGTGGGGGAGTATATCGTATGGGGAAAAGTGGTGGATTCTGCCAATGTCTTGACCAGTAAAACCGGATTGTATTATTCTGATAAAAACGAAGTTTTCTTCTACGACAGTGTTGTTTTGGTGAATAAAGAGCATACGTTAAAAACAGATTCTTTGTTTTACAACACCAAATTTAAAACACTTAATTTTACCGGACCTACAACTATAGTTGGAGATAGCTCTTATATGTATGCCGAATCCGGTTTTCATAACACGCAAAGCGATTATACGCGTTTGAAAAAAAATGCCTTTTTACAGGACAAAGCAAATACTTTGCAAGGAGATAGTTTGTATTATGATAAAATGCGAGGCATTGCTGAAGTTTTTAAAAATGTGCAGATTACCGATACCGTCGAAAATTTTGTGGTCCAAGGGGGATATGCCAATTATCGCAAAAATGAGCATTTTGCTTATGTGGTCGACCGCGCTTTGGCTATTATGATTGAAGATACAGATTCTCTGTTTATTCATGCCGACACGCTAAGGTTATTGCTTGATTCGGCTGATAAAGTGGAGCAGCTGTTGGCTTATCGTCATATGAAATTTTTTCGAGACGATTTTCAGGGAATGAGCGATTCTATGGTATATATGATGAAGGATTCAGCCATTTATTTTTATCATGATCCTGTTATTTGGTACGAAGACAATCAGTTTATGGCCAGTGAAATACAACTGGTTTTGCAGCAAGGAGAACTTGATTCTGTCGTATTTAAAAAAGATGTTTTTCTGGTTTCGCAAGATTCGATAGATCCTCAGTATTTCAATCAAATTAAAGGTAATAATATGGTGGGTTGGTTTATCGACAATGATTTGCGAAAAATAAAGGTAACAGGCAATTCTGAAACCGTCTATTTTTTGTGGGAAGAAGATAAAACACCTGTGGGTATGACCCGAATTAGTGCCGAAGATATGCTCATGTATTTGAAGGATAATAAATTAGAAACAATCACTTATAAAAAAGAACCCAAAGCTAAACTTTATCCGCCTGCGCAAATTCCCGCCGATCAATTAAAGCTAAATGGTTTTCAGTGGTTAATTGAGAGAAGACCCAAAAAGAAAGAAGATGTATTTATTTGGGAAGCCGTGGATATGAATAAAACAGACGAAAAGTCCATCGAAATAAAGGAAGAAGTTCCTGAAATTCAAGAGCTAAAAAAGTAAGTTTATCGAATCTGTATTTTTTATAAAAACGGATAAACCCAGAGATATTAAGATTTAAAACAAACTAAACTTCACGTATCTTTTTGGATGTAGACGAATATCTTCTAATAATAGATTTAAATCGCGCGACGATTTTTCCAATTCTAAATAAAGCGTATCGTTATTCAGCAGTAAACCAATACTGCCTTCGCCCTTGTTTATTTTGTTCATAATCTGACTAAAATCCATCATGGATTTATTTACATTATTCAGTGTGCCTGCAATATTCGACTGTACTAAAGTATCGCTTAGACTATGAAAATTCGAAATGATTTTTGTTAAACTTTCGTTGTTGTTTTTAAAATTGGTCGTGATCGACTCCAAGTTATTTAAAATTTCTTGCGCTTTCGATTTTTCATCAACCACAAACCCACTGATATTTTGCATAATCGTATCTGCATTGCTTAACGAAGAATTTAAATGCGAAATACTGCCTTTAATGCTCTTTACCTGTTCTTCACTCAAAGTCGCATTTAAACTAACCAGAATTTCATCGATACTGGTTAATAAATTTTCAGCGCGTTTTTTTAATGGACCAATAGTTTCTTCAACCTGTTCGGTAAGCGAAGCGGCTAGTTTTGACTGAAGGGTGTCCCCATTTACAGCTAAGTTTTCCGCGTTCCCCAAATGAAGTGTAACGGCTTTTGTTCCCATTAAATCGGTACTTAAAATTTCGGCTGTACTATTTTTAGGAATAGGAAAATCTTTATCAACAGTAAGCCCAACAATAATATTTCCGTTTAAAGCGGGATCAAAATACATTTGCGTTACTTGTCCTACCTGCATACCGTTGATATAAACCGGATTTGCTTTTCCTAAACCGCTCACATTATGATAAACCGCGTAAAAAGTTCTGCTGCGTGTTAATAGATCTTGACCTTTTAAAAAATTATAGCCCCAAATTAAAAGAACCGCACCTATAATAAATATAGCGCCTATCTTTGTTTCTTTAGAAATCTTCATATTCTCTTCAATCTATTTATATATGCAAAGATGCAAAATTATTGTGCTGTTTTGTTTCTCCGTCCTATTCTTTTCGTTAAAAAAGAATAATTCAGCTATGAAATTGATAGTGTTTACTGACTTTCCAGTTTTTTTGCTTCCGTAATACTAATTCTCTCCCCTTTATAAATGGCGACTATAAAGGCATCTTGAAAACCCATTTTTCTGATTCTGTTTTGCAGGTTTACAGCTTCTGTAAAATCATCGGTATCGCCACTGGTGTATCGGTATAAACCTTTGTAAAAATAGGTTTTGATATCTTTCAGTTCGGCATATTTTTTTTCCGTTAGTTTTTGGTTTTTCGACAGGCTTAAAAATTGTACGCGATAAGACACTTTATCCAAATCGGTGTTGTCAAACTTTGGTTTTTGCACTTGACTCCGATCTATACCTAGTTTTTTTAATTCCAAATTATCGTGGTTCTCTTTAAACGTTTTTATGGCATTAAAGATAGCCTGCGCCATTTGATTTTGTCCTTTGGCGGATAGCAAATAGGCTTCGTCGCTCGAATTACTTAAAAACCCTAATTCTATTAGCACTCCGGGCATAGCTGTTTTATACAAAACCCAAAACCCGGCTGAATTAACACCTCTATCGCGAACCGCTGTATTTAGTTTAAATTCCTTTTGTAAAGTCGAAGCCATTTCAAGATTTTGAACCTGAAAACTGTTTTGAAAAAAGTTGAAAATGATATGATTTTCGGTTGAGCTGGGGTCAAAACCTTCGTAATTGGTCTTGTAATCGTCTTCGAGCAAAATGGCCGAGTTCTCAAGCATAGCTACTTTAAGATTATCTTCGCTTTTATGCATTCCCATTACATAAGTCTCCGATCCTTTGGGTTGAGAAGATGTATTGCTATTGCAATGGATAGAAATAAATAAATCAGCTTTGCTGTTATTGGCAATATTTGCGCGTGTATTTAAAGGGATAAAAACATCTGTTTTGCGTGTATAAATTACGTTTACATCCTTTAGATTGCGCTCAACCAATTGTCCTGCTTTTAATGCAATAGCCAGCGTAATGTCTTTTTCGCGACTGTGTTTTCCCGAAGCACCGGGATCTTTTCCACCGTGACCGGCATCTATAACAATGCGATCAACAAGATTTTGTCCTTGGATGTCAGAACTATAAATTAGTAAAAACGCAATAAAGAAGAGCACGAAACCGTTGAAATTGGGAGATAGATGTTTTTGTTTAGTTTTAATAAGTTTCATTTTTTAACGCTTTCTTTGGGTCGTGTCTGTTTATTTTCCTTAGTTTTGGTGTTAAATTTATTGAATTAGAAGGTACTCCTAAATCTATATATAACAAATTGTTAACGTTTTTATCAACAAGATATTTTAAGGCATTCACTGCCGTTTTTGTTTCCATTGTAATTTCAATGGTTGTTTATTGTTGTGGGACTCAGAAAATCCCCAGCCAGAATAGCATGCAAATATATAATAACAATTCGGCCGATACAGCCTTAATAGAGAATAAAAATGATTTAGATGCGCCTTTTTCTGTTGATGACAGTACAAAAATTTCTTCGGTAGAGGCAAAAGCCGATACGCTTTTGTCGGATTTACCAAAAGAAGAGAAAGAGGATGCTCAGGCTATAGATTCTCTGGTAATTGGTAATCGCGATAGCATTCCAAGTATAAACGATAGTCTTGTTTTGGATACCGTTTTTGCTCCGGTTAAAGAATCGAAATTGGATGCCATAGTCGAATACAATTCGAACGACTCTTTGCGTTTCGACATTAAAAACAGAAAGGTTTATTTATTCAAAAGCGCTGCAATCGATTATGGCAATATCAATTTAGTAGGCGAATATATCGATATTAATTTCAATAATAATGAGTTGTTTTCTGAAGGTGTAAAAGACGAAAATGGAAAAGTTATTGGAAGTCCCGTTTTTAAAGAAGACAACCGCTCTTTTGAAGCCAATAAATTGCGCTATAACTTCGATTCCAAGAAGGGGATTATTTATGGGGTAAAAACAGAAGAAGGCGATGGATTTTTATTGGGCGAGAAAATAAAAAAGATGGCTGATGATGTGACTTATATCGAAGGTGGTCAATACACAACTTGCGATCATCCTATCCCGCATTATGCTTTTCGTTTTCAAAAATCAAAAATTATCCCGGGAGGAATGATTATTACAGGGCCTGTTAATTTTGAAATAGAAGGCGTTCCTACTCCCTTAATTTTGCCTTTTGGTCTTTTTCCAAGTAAAAGCGGACAAACATCAGGAATTTTAATGCCCACCTATGGTTCCTCTGCCAGTCAAGGGTACTACTTGATGAATGGTGGATATTATTGGGCTTTGAGCGATTATTTTGATCTTACCTTGCGCGGGAGTATTTATACCAGAGGAAGTTGGTCTTTAAATCCCAATTTTAGGTATGTAAAAAAATACCGTTATTCCGGTTCCTTTGATTTTAAATATGGCATTAATATTCTAGGTACCGAAGGCTCTCCTGATTATTCGCGTACGCGCGATTTTCGTATTCAATGGACACATAATCAAGATGCTAAAGCCAGACCCAACAGTAAATTCTCAGCCAACGTAAACATTGTTACCAGCTCTTTTAATCAGTTTGAAACACAAAATACGTTTGAAAGTAAACTCTCCAATACTTTTCAATCGAGTATCAACTATTCTACAAACTTTAAGAAAAAGTGGTATTTAAATTTAAACTTGGGTCACAGACAAAATACCTTGAATAAAACTTTTGAGATGACTTTACCGGAACTCTCTCTTTCGGGTACACAGATGTATCCATTCAGGAAGAAAGGCAAAGTTGGAAATTTAAAATGGTATGATAATATCTCTTTAAAATACAGCATGACAGCGCGTAATTCTGCAATGATGCCTGATTCTTTGTTTTTAACGTCGGGAATGGCCGATTACTTTAAAAACGGAATTAAACACAGCATTCCTATAAGCAGTAATGTCAAAGTGCTTAAATATTTTACTTGGACCAACAGCGCGACTTTTACAGAACGTTGGTATACCCAAAGCATCGAAAAATCGTATAGTGTGAGCAGAGATGGAACGGGTTCTGTTATTATAGATACCATTAAAGGTTTTAAAGCAGCACACGATTATCAACTCTCATCCAGTTTGAATACGAAATTATACGGCATGTATACTTTTGGCAAAAATTTTCCGGTACGCGCCATTCGTCATGTTATAACGCCATCAGTGTCCTTTAGTTAGAAACCTGATTTTGGGGATGAAAAATACGGCTATTATAAAGAGTATTACAACGAACT
>JBFHQD010000081.1:0-12919 GCA_041592395.1 Bacteroidales bacterium
ATGTTTTTTCAGAATTTTTTACAACAACAAAATCATTAACAGTTTTACCTTCGGGCAATACAGCTATTATCTTCGGGCTATGAATTGTTTTAATTCTGTTCTTTTTTGCCAAAGCAATTACTGTTCTGGTTTGATCAAAATGCTGTCCTGTATGCACTAATCTATAATTAAGCTTTGAATCGTGTTGATTATTCCAATTATTTAAAGCATTAATAAGCGGTGCTATTTTTATAAAATTCGGTCGTGCTCCAGCAATAATTGTAATGTCCATATTTACACTATCTTTATCTTAAAGTACTTAAATATAATCCGATTTGCAGCCGTGTTCAACATCTAAAATAGCCGACTAACTCATTATGAAATCAATTTTCATTATATCTCACAAGAGTTTTCAAAAATACTGATTATAGGGATTCGCCTCCTTTTTTATATGTCGATTAGATTAATTTTACGCTTTTTTGATAAAAATTTTGGCGCTTCCGCTATCGAAAATTCTTTTTTTACTTTTGAATATGCTCAGAAAATAGATAAATACTAAAAATTATACAATCATTTGACTTGTTTTTTATTCATCACGCAGTCAAGAAAACAAAAGTTTGAATAAGTAATTAATTACCAGAAAAAAGCATAGAGCATCACTAAAATTAAAACAATAATTAGCGCTCCAATATCAAAACTTCGTTTGGTTTTAAAAAGCGTTGTCTCAAGTACAATACCATTGGCATTCAGTTTTCCTTTGCCATCAATCAAGCTAACAATGGCAATTATTGCTGCAACGGCAATAAAGGTATATGCCATTTGATCCATCCAAGGTAAATTTGGAAATATGCCCGACTCAAGCGGAAACCAAGCTTTGCTTCCTGCTTTAAAATACAAGGCAATGGGAAGTGCCGATACAGCTCCCCAAACGGCTGCTTTATTCGTTGTTTTACGCCAAAACAAACCCAATATAAAAATGGCCAAAATCCCCGGACTGACTAATCCGGTGTATTCCTGAATATATTGAAATGCCTGGTCTAGGGAGCCGAGCATAAGCGCAATTGAACCTGCAATAATTAAAGCGATTAAGGCCGTTAAACGACCCGTAGTTACTAATTTCTTTTCACTCGCATTTTTATTAAAATAAGGCTTGTAAATATCCATAGTAAAAATGGTGGCCGTTGAATTTAACATCGAAGCCAAGGACGATACAATTGCGGCAGACAAAGCGGCTAAAACCAAGCCTTTTAATCCCATCGGCACAAATTGATTGATCAGCCAAGGATAAGCGCGGTCATTATCAATGGCTCCACTATCTTTTAGAAACGCAGCATCAACCGATGAAGTAGTAAGATGCCCGCTAATATCCGTATTTAGTACAAAAGCAATAATCCCGGGAATAACGACAATTAGTGGAATAATTAGTTTTAATGCTGCAGCCAAAACGATGCCTTTTTGCGCTTCTTGCAAATTTTTAGCCGCAAAAGTGCGTTGAATAATATACTGATTAAATCCCCAATAATATAAATTCGCAACCCACATTCCACCAATCAATACCGACAAAGAAGGTAAATCCCACCAGGCATCTCTTCCGTCAGGCATAATTAATTCTCCTTTTTCTAATATCATACTGAATTTTTCCGGCACTTTTTCATACAGGATTTTCATTCCTTCCCATACACCTCCATTTGGAGCTAAATGATCGAGCGCAATAAAAGCAGTCAGTAAACCACCTAAAACAAGCAAAAATACTTGCAAAACATCTGTCCAAGCTACTGATGACAACCCGCCCCAAAGCGAGTATATAGCCGTAAACAAACCCAAACCAACAATGGCAACAATAACCAAACTTCCATCTCCTGAGCCAAGAATTGTATCCAATGCGAGCGCTCCCAGATAAAGCACAGACGTAAGGTTTACAAATACAAACAAAGTGATCCAAAATACGGCTAAAATCGATTTTAAGGTTTTCCCGTAACGCTTTTCAAGAAATTCCGGAATTGTATAAATACCTTGCTTTATAAAAATGGGTAAAAAGAATTTACCGACAATTAGTAATGTAATCGCCGCCATCCATTCGTACGAAGCAATAGCTAAGCCAATGGCAAATCCGGAACCCGACATCCCTATCATTTGCTCAGCAGAAATATTGGCTGCGATTAATGAAGCTCCAACAGCCCACCATGGCAATGATTTTCCGGCTAAAAAATAATCTTCTGAAGTTTTATCCACGCCTTTCTTTTTGCGTGAGACAAATAATCCGATCCCTACAATTGTAATGGCATACAATCCAAATATTATAAAATCGAGTAAAGAAAAACTAGTATTCATATTAAATTTTTAAGGATTAAGTATTAAATAAGGTTAAATAGCAAGCTAATTTAGTTTAAAAATTTTATTTTACTATTTTTATAGAATGAAATTAAAAGCCATTTTTATATTCTTCGTTTTGATGCTTTCAACTGTATTAAACAGCTGTGCCTATGGACAAAATACCAAAGGGCTCTATGTGGATGATTTTAAAAATATTCTTGGCAAACAAGATAAGGAGCTTGAACTTTTAAATTATGCGAAACAAAATAATTTTAATTATTTGATTTTATACAATACGGCCTTTATACAACGAAACTTGTATCCCTTAGATCAGTTGCAAGGTATAGAAATTTGGCGTGCTTTTATCAAAAAAGCAAAAAACGAATATGGGGTTTCCAAAATTGGAATTGTTGGCGAAAAAGCAGCAAGTTTTATTCCGGCATTAACCTACAACGAGAAAGTGGCCTATTCTAAAGGGGAAAAGATTGATGTATTTAATATTGAATTTGAATTTTGGAATGCACGCTTAACCAATAATTCAGGCTATTACTGTTTAAGCTACTTAGCCAAAAACGGATTCGAATGTTCAGCGGAGGGTGCATTTCAATTCTATGCTGAACAATTGGACGAATTAAAAAAGTTGAGCAAATTGGCTCAGACTGAAACAGAAACGTATATAGGCAACCCGAACGACGAACAACTGGCGATATTAAGCACAAAAATAGATCGATTACTGATTCATTATTACCGTACCAATGTGGATCGAATCGCGTTTTACAAAATTAATCGCTTGCAAGTAATAGCAAAAGAAAATCCAAAACTGAAGATAGCCCCCATCTTCTCCTCTCGCGAAAACCATTTAAAACCTTGGCTAAACACACATGCTATCGACGAGGTAAAACCCATTTTCTTCAATCAGCTTAAATCGATTCCCGATATAAAACAAGAATCCTTAAACTTCGATGGAATCGTTTGGTATCGCTATTCAAGCATGCCAAAAAAGCAATAAGCTTTTCATTTTTAAAATACTCTACCTGCTAAAGCTTCATTTCTTGCTATTGTATTTATTTTATTCTATATTTGTAGAACTTAATACTCGTTTGTAGAATGAAAAATTTATCCAAGAGCGAAGAAGAGCTGATGGCATACCTTTGGCAGCATGAGAAATGTTTCCTCAAAGACTTGATAACAGCATATCCCGAACCTCGTCCGGCAAAAACAACCATTGCAACATTATTGAAAAGAATACAAGAGAAAGGATTTATAGCGTATCAAATTTTTGGCAATTCGCGACAATATTATCCTCTTATCAATAAAGAGATTTATTTAAACGCGCGTTTTAAAGAAATTATCCGTCTCCATTTTAACAATTCTATACCTGAATTTACTTCGTTTATAACGCAGACCTTAAAAATTGAGCGAAGCGAATTAGAAAGGCTGAAACAGACCATTGACAGAGAAGTAAATCTAAAAAGAAATAAAGATGCTGTGTTTTACTAACTAAAAAATCAAAGGCAAGCGCAAAAAAAACTGTCTCAAAATCAATTTTGAGACAGTTAAAAATTAATTTATAACCAGACTATTTCAACCATTTATCCAGCCATTTAAAATAAGTTCTTTGCCAAAGAATTCCATTTTGAGGATGCAATATCCAATGGTTTTCATTAGGAAAATAAAGATATTCAGCCGGTATTCCGCGTAAAACGGCCGCATTAAAAGCGCTCATCCCCTGCGAAGCTACAATACGATAATCTAATTCGCTATGTATAACCAAAATTGGAGTATCCCAGTTCTGAACAAATTTATGAGGTGAATTGGCATAAGATCGTTGTGCCACTTTATTGGATTTATCCCAATATGGACCACCCAAATCCCAATTTGCAAACCACATTTCTTCCGTTTCTAGATATTGTTGTTCCAGATTAAAAATTCCATCGTGCGAAATAAAAGCTTTAAAGCGTTTATTGTGATGACCTGCAAGCCAGTACACCGAAAAACCTCCATAACTAGCGCCAACAGCACCTAAGCGATCAGCATCTACCCATTTTTCTTTACTTACATTATCGATAGCACTTAAATAATCTTTCATGTTTTGTCCGCCGTAATCACCGCTAATTTGCTCTAGCCATTCCTGGCCAAATCCGGGTAAGCCACGACGATTTGGAGCAACAATAACATAATCATTTGCTGCCATCATTTGGAAATTCCAACGGTAAGACCAAAACTGACTTACAGTAGATTGAGGTCCTCCTTCGCAAAACAATAAACCGGGATACGTTTTATTCTCATCAAAATGAGGAGGCAGAATAACCCAAACCAACATTTGCTTGTTATCGGTGGTCATAACCCAGCGTTTGGTCACCTCACCAAAAGTCAGCTGATCAAGCAAATGCTTATTTTCGAAGGACAATTCTACATCTGCTCCTGTATGAGGATCGACAGCATAAATTTCTTGTGGTTTAGACATAGAAACACGTGTCGTAATCAACTGCTTACCCGCTTCCACAACAGAATGATAATCGTGAATTCCTTCCGTAATTTTATTGATATTTCCACTGGCTAAATCGAGGCGGTAAATTTCTTCAGTCGCGTGAAAATCACTAATAAAATAAATCGATTTTCCATCGGCTGACCAGCTTAAAGCATTTGAATTTTGATCAAAATCTTTAGTGTAATACGTTTTTTCGCCGCTAAGCATATCCATCACAAACAAACGCGATTTATCAGATTCATAACCATCGCGTTCCATACTTTCCCAAGCTAATTTTTTTCCATCAGCAGAAAAAACAGGATTCTGATCGTAGCCCATCATTCCTTTAGTTAAGTTTTTTGTATTGGCACTTTCTAAATCATAACTGTAAAGATCCGAATTGGTGCTTTCAGCATAGGCTTTCCCTTCTAGTTTTCTAGACGTATAAACGATTGACAATCCATCAGGAGCCCAAGTAATTTGTTCTGTTCCACCAAAAGGTTTTACCGGTGCATCCCAAGGTTCGCCTTCCATAATATCAAAAAATTCACCTAAACTTCCTTTTTCATATTTTGCGATAAAAATATGAGAAAAAGAATCTACCCAACTGTCCCAATGACGATACATTAAATCCGTCATCAATCGGCCTGTGGTTTTGTCCAAATCCGGATTCAAATCCTGCACCGTTTCTTTAACCTTAACTTCTTTTGTAAACAAGATATTTTTCATATCCGGTGAATAGAGAAATCCGGTAATTCCTCCTTCGTAATTTGATACTTGGTGAGGATTACTTCCATCGCTGTCCATTTCCCACATCTGCATACTTCCTGAAGCCGCACTTAAATAGCCAATTCGCTCTCCATCAGGGCGCCAAACAGCTCCATATTCACTACCTGCAGTATAGGTGATTTGTTTTTTATTTGCTCCATCGATATCCATTAAAAACAATTCTCTATTGCCTTTATCTTCTTTCACGGAATAATAGCTTACGCCATAGAGAATTTTAGAATTATCGGGCGATACCTGTACATCGCTAACGCGACCAAAAGCCCATAAAATTTCCGGAGTCATAATATCCGACTCCAAAGTAAGCATATGCTTACCAATAATGTTTTGTTCTGCTTCAGGTGCTTTTTCTTGCTTACAAGAAGTAAGAAAAACCATGACCAAAGCACTGAAAATCAATCCAAAATTTTTCATAATTATCTATCTATTGGTTTTTGTTTTAAATATTCGAATGGCTAAGTTAAGAAAATCCAAGGCTCGTCAGGAAAATTCCCGCAAATCGAAATTGATTTTCTTATGGTTTAAGCAATTGTAAAACTTGATTGGCCGCTTCTTTTGAAGCACCACCGGAACCCAGCTTATTTATAAGCTGCTCATAATGACTAAGCATGGTTGATCTATACGCCGAATCCTCTAGGATTTTCCGCAACTCACTTGCTAAATTCGCTACTGTTAAATCATTTTGAATCAATTCTTTAACAACTTCCTTATCCATAATCAAATTGACCAAAGAGATAAATTTTACATCCACTATACGCTTTGCAATTTGATAGGAAATGGCATTGCCTTTATAGCAAACGACTTCAGGAACCCGAAGCAAGGCTGTTTCTAAAGTGGCCGTTCCTGATGTAACTAATGCGGCTTCGGAGGCCATCAATAAAGCATGGGTTTTATCCTTAACATAAGCCACTTGCTTATTCTTAATTATTTTTTGATATAAACTATCGTTGAGTGATTTTGCTCCCGCAATAACAAATTGATAATCTGTAAATTGATCAGCAAGCTCAAGCATTACAGCCAGCATTTTTTCAATTTCTTGTATTCGACTTCCAGGCAATAAAGCAATAATGGGTTTTTCGCTCAACTTATTTTCTTTTCTAAAGTGCTGTTTGTCAATTGGTTTCTTTGGTAAAGCATCAAGAATAGGATTTCCCACAAACTCGACCGGATAATTATACTTCGCATAAAACGCTTTCTCAAAAGGAAAGATCACCAACATTTTATCGACAAATTTTTTTATTTTATATACCCTTGATTTTTTCCATGCCCAAACTTTAGGCGAGATATAATAGATCACCTTTATTCCGTTTTGATGGGCAAATTCGGCTATTCGTAAATTAAACCCGGGATAATCGACTAAAATAACTGCATCCGGTTTCCAGGCTAAAATATCATTTTTACAAAACCGAATATTTGTGAATATGGTTCTTATATTAAGCAAAACTTCTAAAAAACCCATAAAGGCCAAATCGCGATAATGCTTTACCAAGGTGGCGCCTTGCTCTTCTATTAAATCGCCGCCCCAAGCGCGAATATCGGCTTCTGCATCCTGCTTTTTAAGCGCTTGAATTAAGTTGGCAGCATGCAAATCGCCTGAAGCTTCTCCGGCAATAATATAGTATTTCATAGTTTCGCAAAGAGATTATTACAAATCATTACTATCCAGTTCCATATATTTTAAAGCATCGATTTGATCATAGGCTGTAAAATCAATTTTAATAGGAACAACCGAAGCAAAACCCGCTTTCATAGCATTGATATCATTTTCGTGACCATTATCTCTATACACAAATTTACCGGTTAGCCAATGGTAGTTTCCTCCTCTGGGATCTACACGGCTATCAAATTCTTCACTCCAGCGAGCATCGGCTTGTCTTGTCACTTTTATCCCTTTAATCTTTTCTACTACCGGAAAATTAACATTCAAACAAACTCCGTTTTGCAATCCATTTTGCAAGACTTGCGAAGCGATATGCTTTATGATCGATCGCGCCGGTTCAAAATTTAAATGATGACTAAAATCATTCATTGAAAAACCGATCGAAGGAATTCCGTCGATACAACCTTCAATAACTGCTGCCATAGTTCCGGAATATACGATGTTAATAGCCGCATTTGACCCATGATTTATGCCAGAAACCAGTAAATCGGGTTTTCTTTTTAAAACGACCTGTTCACCTAATTTGACACAATCAACCGGAGTTCCATTGCAAGAATATTCGGCATAAGCCTCCGATTCCGTTAACTTTCTCAAGCGTAAAGGCGATTGAACCGTAATGGCATGACCCATTCCCGATTGAGGACTATCAGGAGCAACAACAACTACATCGCCTAAATCCTTAATTACGTCAATAAGAAATCGAATGCCTTGAGCAGTTATTCCATCATCATTAGTTATCAGTATCGTCGGTCTTTTTTTCATCCAATTTTGTTTTTTCAATAACTTCGGTAACTCCACCTGAAACAATAAATTTCATTACTTCGGTGCTTGGTAAATTTATAGGTATAATATTTTCTTTGGGGACTATAATAACCGTTCCCATTATTCCATAAGAATAGGGCAAATAAACAACGACTTGATCTGCCGTTATTTCCATGTCAGGAACACCATCTCGCTGCGTGACAAATCCAATTCTTTGCAATCCTGCAGCATCCATTTTTACCAAAACAGGCTCGGTAAATTTCTTCTTTCCTCCGACAAATGCCGACATTAAATCCTGAACTGCCGAGTAAATGTCTTTGATAAGTGGGGCGCGATTAATCATTAACTCAAAGTAATGCGTAATGGGTTTAAAAATGATACTTGATCCTAACCAACCCACGAGCGTTATAAAAACGAGCATTATCAATAGCCCCAGACCCGGAATTTGATATCCTAAATACTTCATTTCCAGAGGACCTGTCAGATCTTCAAAATAAGCAAAAATCAAATAGATAACATACAGCGTAATAATGGTAGGAACCATATAAAGCAATCCTTGTCCAAAATAACCTATCAGATATTTCCAAATCTTTTTCATAGTGTAACTATCTTATCCAATTTAATCCAAACCAAAAGTACACAATTCTGAGTAAACTTGGTGAACCGGAAGCCCCATAACATTAAAATAAGATCCTTCTATTTTTTCAATCCCGATTTTACCAATCCATTCCTGAATTCCATAAGCGCCAGCCTTATCAAACGGCTGATAATGCGTTATATAATGATCAATTTCTTCTGAGCTAAGGGGCTTAAAATAGACTTTTGTTTCCGAAAAATAGGACTTCATTTTTTTCGGAGAATATAAGGTAAACGCCGTTATAACTTCGTGCGCTTTTCCGGATAAAAGTTGCAACATTTTAGTGGCCTCGTTGACATTTTTAGGCTTACCCAAAATTTGATCAGAAATACTCACTACCGTATCAGCAGTTATCAAAATACTATGTGCTTTGAGTTCTGTGCTAGGAAAAGCCTTCGCTTTTAGTTCGCTTAAATAGATGGCCGTTTCTCGAGCCGTAAGATGATTGGGAAATAATTCATCAACTGAAAAATGCAAACTTCTAAAATGCAATCCAATTTCTTGGAGTAGTTGTATTCGGCGAGGCGATGAAGATCCAAGGATAATATCCTTATTTTTAAAACATTCGTACATAAAAGAATATTGACGTAAAAAGAAAAAGAGCAGAAACTTTCAAGATTTTACCAATGAAATGCTTCTCCATCCATCCACTTGCCTTGAACCTTGAGCACTTGCTGAATAATATCGCGCACAGCACCTTTTCCGCCTTCTTTATGCGAAATATAATCGGAGATACTTTTTATTTCTTCTACCGCATCTTCAGGACAGGTTGCCACGCCTACTTCTTGCATAATATGATAATCCGGAATATCGTCGCCCATATAAAGCACTTGCACTTTTTCGAGCGATTTTTCTTTCATATACATATGAAAAACTTCCATCTTATTCTTAACACCCAAATGCACATCTTGTATATTTAAGGCTTTTAAACGCTGTGTCATACTTTCTGACTTTCCTCCGGAAATGATGGCCACATTATAGCCTTTTTTTACAGCCAATTGTAGCGCATAGCCGTCTTTCACATTCGCAGTTCGCATCATTTCGCCATCTACCGAAGGGTAGACAGTGCCATCGGTTAAAACACCATCGTAATCAAATATAAACGTATTGATATGCTTTAATTTTTCTTTATAATTCATCTATTTCGAATTTAATTTTTGAATTTGTTCGCTAATTAAGTGATAAATATTTTGATAAGCCGGATTCTCCTTTAGCATTTCGAGCTGCTTATTGAGTGTGTCAAAATCTTTTCGCTTGGCAGGACCGGTTTGCGATTCGGCCGGCGAAAGTGTATTTATTTTATCCACCGTTTCATGTATCAGCGGTTTTAAGAGATTAAAGTCCAAGCCTTTTTCTTGAAGCAGCTCTTGTGCTATATAATACATATAATTCGAAAAATTAGAGGCAAAAACAGCGGCAAGATGGATCTGCTTTCTTTGTTCAGAATTGGTAATCTGTATGTTAGCACTTAATTTCTTCCCTAAATCTTCAATTAGTTTTAGATCCTTTTTATTTTTGCTTTCGATCAATAGCGGAATAGCACTAAAATCAACTGCCTTATCTTTTGTAAAAGTTTGGAGCGGATAAAACACGGCCGCCCTTTTAAATCGATCTTCAAAAACATCGAGACCAACGGTACCTGATGTGTGCATTAAAATACCTTTAAAATCGGGACTGTTTCTCAACACTTCGGGTAATGCAATATCCTTTACGGCATAGAGATAAGCATCGGCATCGAGGGGAATATCTTGCATCGTACGAAATGCCTTTACACCTATTTTAGCGGCCAATTGCTGTGCGTTTTCAAAATGCCGACTGTATATTCCTGATACAAGCAGACCTGCATTCTTAAATGCCCAAGCGAGATGCGAAGCTACATTTCCTGAACCAATAATGACTATATTATGAATGGTCAACATTGCGAATTTTTCCACAAAAATAAGCGAAATCTATCAAAGGTTTTTACAAATTATAATTAGCGATGGCAATTCCATAAAATTTAGATAATTTTGATCAGAAATAAACAATCTATGACAAAAAACAAAATTGCTTTGATTGGTGGTTCAGGATTAGAACAACTTGAACTTCAGAAAAACAGCGAAATCATTACTATCGAAACACCTTACGGCAAAACTTCGTCACCCATTTTTAAATCAAGTTTTGAGCAAGTAGAAGTCTTTTTTATTTCCCGTCACGGTTTAAAGCACGAATTTTCGCCAACAAAAGTAAATAACCGCGCGAATATATGGGCATTGCATCATCTGGGATGTAGCCAAATTATCGCTACTACAGCTGTGGGCAGTTTAAGAGAGGAAATTAAACCCGGCTATCTCGTTTTTCCGGATCAGTTTATCGATTTTACGAAATTTAGAACACTAACTTTTTTCGAGGATTTTACAAATGGTGATATTAAACATACGGCCATGGCTGATCCTTTCGATAAAGAAATAAGAAAAAAATTAGCGTCGATTTGTGATCATTTAAAAGTGGATTATCATCCTAATGGAACCGTTGTTACCATTGAAGGCCCGCGTTTTTCAACCCGCGCTGAAAGTCATATGTTTCGCGCATGGGGAGCCGATTTAATTAATATGAGCACTGCTCCGGAAGCCGCATTAGCTAACGAATTAGATATTCCTTATGCTGCTATTGCAATGAGTACAGATTATGACAGTTGGAAAGCTGAAGAGGCGGGTGTAAATATGGAAGCTGTTTTTGCCGTGTTTAAAGCAAATGCCAAAAAAGTAGTCCAACTTTTGCAAGCCTATATTTCCAGTTTTTAGTAATTCGTGCTATCGTTATAAAATACCATTTGGATGCTTAAATAATTCGTCTTAAATTCGATTTGTATAAACCCATAATAACACCTGAGAAATGAAAAAAGTACTATTCCTTTTTCTGATTTTAATTAGCGTTCTACCTTCACAAGCGCAAATCCAACTGAAAGTAAAAATGAAAGATTTGACTTGGAATGAGCAGTATACCTTTGCCTATTGCAACGAATTTGACATGGAATCCTATTCGAAAAACCATGTATTGAAAAGAACTTCGCCAACTAAGATTTACTACCAGAATGACGATCAAAACTTCTTAATCAGATTGGGTAACAGTCTCGAAACCATTATCGACAAAGAGAATGAAGTCGCTGTTCAAATAATGGGATCAGGTAGTTCTGCATTTTACAATACGGGCGCTTTTAAATATCCGGAAGAAAATGATTTAAAAGTCCTTGAGTTGATTCCTACCCAAGAAACCAAAGCTATTTTAGGTTATAGTTGTACAAAATACACCTATACCTACAAAAAAATATTTGGTGAAGTTTGGATTACAGAAGAACTAGATTTGCCCAATGATGTGGGTGTTTTTAGGGCTTGCAAAATGACGGCTTTATTCAATACAATTTCTGTACCCGGTTTTGTTATGGAAATGACTACCGAAAACGAAAAAGGCGGTATGAATTTAATGAAAACCATTTCGCTTCAAAACCCTGAGGATTATACTGTTAATTTAAAAGGGGTTAAAATGAATACAGCCATAAACAAGGTAAGTTATTATTCTTTCTAAATACGGCTGGCTGTTTTACTCAACGATAGAAAAAAAGCCCTTCTACCACAAAGTAAAAGGGCTTTAAATAAATTACAGCATGCAATTATTTTGCATATTTAAACGACTTTCCAAGATATCTTGCTGATGATCCTAAAATTTCTTCGATACGTAATAATTGGTTGTATTTAGCTATTCTATCTGTACGACTTGCAGAACCTGTTTTAATTTGGCCTGTATTTAATGCAACAGCTAGATCAGCAATGGTCGTATCTTCGGTCTCGCCCGAACGATGACTCATTACGGCTGTATAACTATTGTCTTTTGCCATATTTACTGCATTAATCGTTTCCGTAAGCGTTCCAATTTGATTTACTTTAATCAAAATAGAGTTGGCAATATCCATAGAAATACCTTTAGCTAAACGCTCTGTATTGGTTACAAACAAGTCATCACCAACCAATTGAATGCGTTTTCCTAAACGTTTTGTCATTAATTTCCAGCCATCCCAATCGTCTTCGCTCATGCCGTCTTCGATTGAAATAATCGGGTATTTCTTAGCCCAATTGTCCCAAAAATCAACCATTTCAGCAGGAGATAATTTATCGCCGGTCGACCATTTTAAATGGTATTTATTCTCTTCGGGAAGATAATATTCAGCAGATGCCGGATCCAGTGCTAAATAAATATCTTCGCCCGGACGATAGCCTGCTTTTTCGATCGCTTGTAAAATCACTTTTACAGCTTCTTCGTTTGATTTAAGATTTGG
>JBFHQD010000082.1:0-12895 GCA_041592395.1 Bacteroidales bacterium
AATATTATCGAAAAATTAACACTAATCCCTAAAAACCCATTGGGTTTTTTATTCGTCGAATTCAAATTTTGATTTTTTAAAAATTATATTCGTGCATCAGTGGCTTTTTAAATAAGTATGCGTTTACCCTTAACAAAGCACAGCTTCGGCCGAAGCCAATATTTTTCAATTATAAGGTCAGATCACAATCGTTGAAAACCGAATAAACGGCATTTTCATAATCCGCGAAGGATTTGCATTTTTTAAGTTTACGCAGAATTTTTTGAGGTTCGTCGAAAGCAAAAATCAAATAGGACCAATATTCTTTTAAAGGGTTTAATAAAGTCAGTCTGTCCTTATACTCTTTTCGGTATGCATAGTATAAATTATCCAGAAAATGATGCAGATGCTCTTTTTTGTCTAAGGGCAATTCCAGACCTTTTATACGAGCAGGCAAAAAAGGATCAGATAAGATTCCTCGACCAATCATAATCCGATTGTAATTAGCGAATCTTTGGGCATAAGCATCAAATTTTTCATTAGTATTTATATCGCCATTATAAACCACCGGACGAATAGATAGCGGCGCAATTTGAGCAAAAGCATCCCAATCTGCCTCGCCCGAATACATTTGTTTTCCGGTGCGTGCATGAATGCTTAATTCGCTTATCGCAAAAGTGTTAAATAGAGGGATAAGTGTTTTTAATTCTTCGCTATCATCATATCCAAGTCGGCATTTTATCGAAAAATCTAGTTCAACCTGAGCCGTTACTTCCTTTAGAATAGCACCGATCAAATCGGGAAAGGGCAATAAGCCGGAACCGAGTTTTCTTTTGGCCACTTGCGGGTGAGGACAACCTAAATTCCAGTTCAGTTCTTTAAAACCAAGTTTTTTGCATGCGTGAGCAAAGCCAATAATTTCATTAGCATCGTTGCTCAAAATTTGGGGAATCACTTCCGCCCTATTTTCGGTCAGGTTTTTTAATATTGAAATAGCTTTGGGCGAAAAAGCTTCACTTGCATTTATTCTACTAAAATAAGGCGTATAAAACTTATCGATACCATTAAAATATTCTCCATAAACATGCCGGAATGTTTGGGTTGTAATTCCCTGAAATGGAGCAAAATAGATTTTGATATTCCGGTTCATTGTTAAAAAAGAAAACGATTTATCCGCAATGGAAAAAGCGGTCGACTAATTCTAGAATTTTTTCTTCGTCATTACCAATTTCTTCGCGTATATTTTCGTCTTGATAGGCTTTTAACTTTGCAATAATACCTTCGATAGTTCTGCTATCAAAAACATCATACTGTAAGAAAATGTCTTTTTGGGCGGCCAGTTCATCGGCAGAATGCCAACAAGAAACAGGAAGTTGATCGAGGCTTGATGCTTTTTCTTGATGTTCTTTTTCGAAAATATTGACATCGACATACGTTTTTTGAGCGTATTCCAAAGCATTTTTCATTTCCAAGCCATGTCGTGCAGCCACTGTCAAACCGGCTAATAGCAGGTAAATATCGGCAGAACCATCAGGACAGCGAAATTCAACGGTTTGTTTACTGCTAAAATCTTTACTGTTTTCGCTTTCCAGCGGATTGGCATGTTTTAGCATATCATTTTGTCCGGACCAGCCCAGAGGAACACGCACTAAAACAGAACGGTTTCTATCGCCCCAACAAATATTAGTTGGTGCTTCTTGATGCGGAACCAAACGGAAATAAGAAGTTGGATTCGTATTTCCAAAGGCGGTTAATGCTTTTGATAAGCTTAAGTATCCGGCAATTGCTTTTTTAGCGGTATCGCTTATTTTTCCGTTTTCAACCATATGGTTTTTCCCGTTTTTCATCAAGCGCGTATGGATATGTAATCCGCTTCCGGCACGTCCCACGGTAATTTTTGGAGCAAAAGTAACCGTAACACCATAGCGATGAGCAAGTGTGCGTAATGCCCACTTCGCAATAATCAATTGGTCGGCAGCTTCTTCTAGTTTAGAAGGTTTGAACTCGATTTCGTTTTGCTCATATTCTAAATTTCCTACGGTAAAATTACCCACTTCGGAATGGCCGTATTTAATATTTCCTCCAATGGATGATATCGCTAACATAGCTTCTCTGCGCAAATCTTCCCATTTGGTAAAAGGACTGCTTTCGTGATAGCCTTTTTGATTGTCGGTAACAAAATAAGGTTCTTTTTCGCTGATGACATAGTATTCCAGTTCGCCCATAACCTCAAAATCGAAACCCGTTTTTTCTTGCAGCGCCAAATGGGCTTTTTGTAAAATATATTCGGGCGATCCTTCAAACGGATTTCCATCCTTATTGTAAAAGGAGCATAAAATATCGATTGTTGGAATTTCGCTAAACGGGTTTAAAAAAGCCGTTCTAAAACGAGGAATAACATATAAATCGCTGTTACCGGCTTCGATATAAGGAAACAAACTGCTGCCATCCACACGCTCGCCCGACGAAAGAATTTCTTCTAATTGCTCGCGATTAGAAACGACAAAATTGAGCGTTTTTAACCGACCATCGCCTCCAACATAGCGAAAGTTAAGCATCTCGATATGCTGTGCTTCAATGTATTGGATAATGTCGTCGCGTGTAAATTCGTTTTGCGGTTTATTAAAAAACTGAATTAATGGATTGGGACTGAGTGCGTAATTTGTTGTCATCTATTCTTGAATTAGTCGTGTTCGTTATTTTTTTAACAAAGATCAGAAAAAGGCTCCATTAATTGGATGAGTTTGAAAACTATTTTTTACAGTCGGGGTGATACTCTGATTGAAAAGTAATATGCTGAATCGGAAAAGTGTATTTAATTTTTTCTTCAACAGCCATGCAAATAGCATAGGTTTCGGCAAGACTGTAATTTTTCGAAAAGGAAAGGTGAGCTTCTAAATGAATTTGATTTTCGTTGAGTGCCCATAAATGAATATGATGCATATCTTCAATTTCAGGAAAAAGTAACACTTCTTTTTCTATCGATTCAATACTTATGTTCGTGGGCGTAAAAAGCATTAAAATCTTAATAGCTTCTTCCAAAATTTTCCAACTGCTAAGAATTAAATAAACGGCAATAAGAATAGTAAGAAGAGGATCGATCCAATAGATTTGCCAAAAAGACATCAGTAAACCACCAATTACGACGGCAATAGAAGTGAGCATATCTGTAAAAAGATGAAGATATGCCGATCGAATATTTAAACTTGTTTTTGCTTCTTTAGCGAGCAATAAAACACTAAATCCATTTACCAATATGCTCAATAATCCCAACCCAATGACCCAATTGGCTTGAATTACAGCTGTATTGTTAAAGCGTTCTACCGCTTCTTTAATTAAGAAAAACGACAAAGCCAATAAAGTGGAAGCATTGATAAAAGCGGCCATAATTTCGGCCCGTTTATAGCCAAATGTTTTTTTATTGTCGGCCGGTTTTAGCGTGAGTTTATGGGCAAACCAACTAATGATAAGTGATAAAACATCGCTAAAATTATGCAAGGCATCCGATAATAGTGAAAGGCTGTTTGATAAGATTCCTCCTAGGGCTTGTGCAAGTGTAATCGTTAGGTTTAAAACGATAGACCAGAGCAATTTTTTACCGTGCAAAGAGCTGTGATGATGATGTTCCATTGTGCAAAAATATATATTTTCTTCTGAGATAATTTTATAATATGAAGTGCAGAAAAAATTATCCTACGGGCACACTTCAATTTTTGTTACCTTTACCTGTTTTTAACGTCAACCATTAAAACCAATTTTATGATTTATCTGAAACTTTTACGTGAGAGTTTGATTTTTGCCTTTAATGAATTGGTGGTGAATAAAGTGCGTACTTTCCTTTCCCTTTTAGGAATTACGATCGGCATATTTTCTGTAATCTCTGTTTTTACCATTTTTGATTCGATGGAAATTTATTTGCGCAACAGCATAAATTCTTTAGGAAGCAATGTTTTGTATGTTCAAAAATGGCCTTGGATGGGTGGTGAAGATTTAGAATGGTGGAAAATTATGAATCGCGATGAGCCTACGTTGAACGATTTAGAAGTTATTTTGCGTAAAAGCGAGTTGTTAGAAGCCGCAACTTTTATGGCGGGAACTAACAAAACCTTGAAGAACGGCAATAATTCGATGGAAAATATCAGTGTGCAAGGGGTCTCTTACGATTACCCAAAAATAATGAACATTGATATTGAAAGCGGTCGGTTTTTTACGGAATTGGAAGCCAATAACGGAAGAGGTGTTGCCATTATTGGATCAGATGTAGCCGAAAACTTGTTTCCCGGCGAAGATGCTATTGGTAAAGATGTAAAGATTGGCGGACGAAAAACCTATGTAATAGGTATCTTTAAAAGGAAAGGAGATGATGCTTTTGGCAACTCCCCCGATAAAACGGTTGTGCTTCCCGTCAATTATTTGCGCAATTTTGTTAATCTGCGTCGTTCCGGAGGTACGGCAATAGCCGTTTTAGCCAAACCTTTTGTTAGCAACGAGGAACTCCGCGATGAACTTACCGGAATACTGCGTTCTTATCACCGCTTAAAACCCGGAAAAGAAGACGATTTTGCCATTAACGAAACGAGCGTTATCAGCAAAGGATTCGATTCGTTTTTTGCAATTATTGCTACTATTGGATGGGTTATTGGTGGCTTTTCTTTGTTGGTAGGCGGTTTTGGAATCGCCAATATTATGTTTGTATCTGTAAAAGAACGTATCAATATCATTGGTATTCAAAAGGCACTTGGAGCGAAAAACTTTTTTATCCTTTTTCAATTCTTGTTCGAAGCCATTGCGCTAGCCCTTATAGGCGGTATTGTTGGACTTCTGATTGTCTTCCTTTTGGTACTTATTGTTAATGCCGCTTTTGATTTTGGTATGGTGTTAACTATTGGTAATATCGTTTTAGGGGTAACCGTTTCTTCGGTTATTGGTTTAATAAGCGGATTTGTACCTGCCTATCAAGCGTCAAAACTCGATCCTGTTGAAGCGATGCGTTCGTTGAGTTAAATCAGGACACTATTATTTTATAATTTACTCCTTCTATTTTTGTAATTTTGCACGCACAAAATAACAGCTAAACTTATGTCCGACGATAAGAAAATTATATTCTCAATGGTAGGCGTATCTAAACAATACGGCCCTAGCAAAAAGGTTTTAAAAGACATTTATTTGTCGTTTTATTACGGCGCTAAAATCGGTATTATCGGATTGAACGGTTCGGGAAAATCTTCTTTGCTGAAGATCATCGCCGGTACGGAAAAAGCGACCCAAGGCGAGGTTGTTTTTTCGCCCGGATTTCGGGTGGGAATGCTTGAACAAGAACCCTATTTAGATCCAACAAAAACGGTAAAAGAAGTGGTTGAAGAAGGCGTAGCCGAAACCGTTGCTTTAATCAAGGAATACGAAGAAGTAAATAATCGTTTTGCAGAACCGATGAGCGATGAGGAAATGACGAAACTCATCGATCGTCAAGGTGAACTAACAGAATTGCTCGACCATCAAGATGCTTGGGAATTGGATAGCAAATTAGAGCGTGCTATGGATGCTTTGCGCTGTCCGCCATCAGAAGCCAGTGTTAAAAATTTGAGTGGTGGCGAAAAACGACGCGTTGCTTTGTGTCGATTATTGCTTTCAGAACCCGAAATTCTTTTGCTCGATGAGCCGACTAACCATTTGGATGCCGAATCCATTCAATGGCTCGAAATGCATTTACAACAATACAAAGGAACGGTTATCGCTGTAACTCACGATCGCTATTTCTTGGATAATGTGGCCGGTTGGATATTGGAATTGGATAGAGGCGAAGGGATTCCTTGGAAAGGAAATTATTCTTCTTGGTTGGAGCAAAAAACCAACCGTTTATCGATGGAAGAAAAAACGGCCAGTAAAAGACGCAAAACACTGGAACGCGAATTAGAATGGGTGAAAATGGCACCAAAAGCGCGCCATGCAAAATCGAAAGCGCGTTTGAAAGCTTACGATAGTTTATTGAATCAAGATGAAAAACAACAGGAAGAAAAGTTGGAAATCTATATTCCTAACGGGCCTCGATTAGGAAACCAAGTTGTTGAAGCTAAAGGTGTATCTAAAGCTTTTGGCGATAAATTATTGTTCGAAAATCTTGAATTTCATCTACCTCCCAATGGAATTGTTGGTATTATCGGGCCTAATGGTGCTGGAAAAACCACTTTGTTTCGATTAATTATGGGTATGGAAACACCCGATCAAGGAGAGTTTAGCGTTGGTCCAACTGTAAAAGTAGGATATGTCGATCAAGATCATCAAGACATTAACCCCGAAAAATCGGTGTGGGAAGTGATTACCGAAGGCAACGAAAATATTCAATTGGGAACACGAACCATGAACAGTCGTGCTTATGTTTCGCGATTTAATTTTAGCGGCACTGACCAAAGCAAAAAAGCCGGCGTATTATCAGGAGGAGAGCGTAACCGTATGCATATGGCTTTAACATTAAAGCAAGAGGCCAATGTATTGTTGCTCGATGAGCCTACCAACGATATTGATGTAAATACATTGAGAGCCTTGGAAGAAGGACTGGAAAATTTTGCAGGATGCGCCGTTATTATTTCGCACGATCGTTGGTTTTTAGATCGTGTAGCAACGCATATTCTTGCTTTTGAAGGCAATTCGCAAGTCTATTGGTTCGAAGGGAGCTATTCGGAATACGAAGAAAATAAGAAGAAACGATTGGGTGATAAAGGACCGGAACGCATTCGCTATAAAAAGCTAAAAGCAGATTAAGTTTTTTGATAAATCATTGATAGTTTGTTGCATAGATGACGTAATTTCTGTTAACTTTGAGCAACAATATATTCTATGGTAAATTCTAATTCTGCGGTAGCTTTGTATGGTTTTCAGGATATTCCGCTTAATCTTGAAGCACAATGCCATGATTTAGGAATTAAACTGCTACTAGTTCCCCCTTTTATAAAGCAAAAGGAACTGGGTTCTCAAGTCCTTGAGCTGGTTAATAATACGTCTTCGCTTTTTATCTATAAAATCGACCAAGAATTAAATCTGCTTATTCAGTTTTATTTTACGGCAAACAAACCGGTATTTTTTATTACTGAGGATGAAACAAAACCCCTCTTGCCAAAAGGTATACAAAGCATATCTACGGCTGAAGAGGCTTTGGAAATCCTATTGCAAGAAACTGAAAAATCCTTAATTAAAAGTCAGATTGGGAATTTAGAGCTCCGCTTTAATTCATTTGGATTAACTTATTTGAAAGCGAGTAAGCAAGATGTTTCTAACGGAAAAGCAAGTAAACAAGCACAGAATATTACCCATCAACTGGAAGAATATTTTAACGGAAAACGCAAGCAGTTTAGCTATAAAGTGTGTTTAAAAGGAACCGATTTTCAAAGGAAAGTTTGGGCAGAATTAATACATATTCCTTATGGGCATACTTTAAGTTACGGTGAGTTAGCGCAAAAAGTGGGCGATTCGAATGCTTCCAGAGCCGTTGGTTTGGCTATTAGTAAAAACCCCATATGGATTCTTGTTCCTTGTCATCGTGTTTTAAGTAAAGAAGGCGATTTAACCGGATATGCAGGAGGATTAAAGCTAAAACAATTTTTGCTTGATTTAGAATCGAATCAAATCAGTCTTTTTTAATAGTTCTCATTAAAAGCCTTTATGAAAAAGTAAATAAAGATGAAAATAACAAAAAAAAATATCAATTTATTTATTTTGGCTTTTATTATTGCTGAGAGTATACTTATTCTTATAGGAACTTACAGCTATAACGAAAAGCGAACCCATATTTTAGAAGACCGTACCAATCAATTAAAAACAAGTTACGAATCTATATTTAATACTTATAGTTTATCATCCAATGTTATTTTTGAGCAAATTATTAATACACCGCAAATTACAAAGCTTTTTAGCCGAGCTTACAAAAGTAACACCGAGCAACAAAAGGAAATAAGAGATAGTCTGTTCCTCCTTTTAAATAAAACCTATCAGGAGCTTAGTGTTAATACAATTAAGCAGTTGCATTTTCATTTACCTGACAATACCAGTTTTTTACGGTTTCATCGCCCTAATAAATTCGGTGATGATTTGACGGATATTCGAGAATCAGTTCGTATAGCTAATTCTGAATTACGTTATGTGGAAGGATTCGAAGAAGGAAAAACCTACAGTGGATTTCGTTTCGTTTATCCCCTATTCTACAAGAACGAACATATTGGATCGGTTGAAATAAGCATTTCCTTTAGTACGATAAATAAAATGCTTTATAAGCAGGCAAAAAACGTCTATTCTTTTATTTTGAAAAAATCAATGATAGATAAAAAAGTATTTGAAGATGAAAAATTGAGTTATGTAATAAGCAGTTTTTCTGATCAATGGGACGAAGAAAAGGAATTTTTGCAGTTTAAAAATAGTGATCAAACACTCTCCAAAGATGTATTGGATGAATTGGATAAAGTGATCAAGCATAAATATCAGGAAAAGTTAAATGAAGGGAAGCCATTTTCAGTTTTTATTCCACTAAAAAATAACAACTATACGGTTTCTTTTATTCCTGTTAATAATCTGAAAAATGAACATTCAGCCTATGTAATATCCTATTTGATAGATGCGCATATATCAGAATATAATGATGATACAATAGTGTTTATTTCATTAGGAACAGTATTATTGCTCATTATTACTTTGTTGTTTTATATTGTTTATAAAAAAAATCTTACCATTGAAAAGCAATCCGGGGCTTTGTCGGAAAGCGAGGAACGCTATCGGCAAATTTTCAATACCATAGAAGTGGGAATTATTCGTAATACTTTGGATGGAAAAATACTTTTGGCTAACCTAAAAATGCTGCGAATTTTAGGCTATGAAAGTTTAGAAAAGCTTCAGCAAGTGACCATGGAAAACATTTTTGTAAATAGTGACATAAGAACAAAATATGTTCAAGAATTGCTGGAGGATAATAAGGAACAAATCAACGGTGAGGCTCTATGGAAAAAGAAAGACGGAACCCCTATACTGATTAAATTTACCGGTAAAAAACATGGAGAGCAGAGGGTATTTCCTATATTGAATCAACAATACAAGATATAACAGAGATGCGAGCCATGGAGAACTCAATAAAAATATCGGAGGCAAATTTGCGCGAAAGCAATGCTGCTAAAGATCGATTTTTCTCCATATTGGCTCACGACTTACGGGGACCATTTAATAGCTTGATAGGATTAACAGAGGTTTTAGCAATGCATCCGGAAATGACTGATGAAAAAAGAAAGAATCGGTTTATTCAATTGATTTATTCCAGTATGAAAAACATAGCCAATCTAATTGAAAACCTATTAGACTGGTCACGCTCCCAGCAAGGCATGTTAAATTACGAGCCAAAGGAAATTAATTTGTATGCTGTTGTAAAAGAAACAGTCGATCTTTTATCTGAAATAGCCTTCTCTAAACAAATTCGTATTTCAACCAAAATTGATAAGAACATTAAACTTTTCGCCGATGAAAATATGGCCAAAACCATTCTGCGCAATCTCATTAGCAACGCATTAAAATTCACTTTAACAGAAGGTGTAATTCAGGTAACCACAGGCAAAGAAATCAACATGAACAAGCAAATGTTTATCGAACTAATTGTAGAAGACAATGGTGTTGGGATGAGTAATAAGGATCTGGAAAAATTATTTAAAATTGATAGTGGTTTTACAAATCTAGGAACCGAAAACGAAAAAGGAACGGGTTTGGGGCTTATTTTGATAAAAGAATTTATTGAAAAGCATAGTGGCACGATTGTTATCAACAGTAAATTGGGAATGGGAACCAAAGTAGTTGTCACAATGCCTATAGTATCATAAACGATGATAAAAATTAACGAAGCCTTTATTTCTGAAACTTCTGAAAAGGCACTGACAAATCCGCGTAAGCGAATGAATTTTAATTTTCATAAAGAAGATGCCGCAACACTTCAACGCATGTTAAACGCTATGGAACCGGATTCTTATATTCGGCCACATAAGCATGAAAACCCCGATAAAGTAGAAGCTTTTTTTGTTCTTCGCGGCAGATTGCTGGTCGTAGAATTCGATAATAACGGAAAGATTACAGCGCACATGATTTTGGATGCTAAAAAAGGAAATTTTGGTGCCGAAATTGCTCCACGAACTTGGCATACAGTACTCAGTTTAGAATCAGGATCTGTAGCCTATGAAGTAAAAGATGGTCCCTATGATGCTAGAGTGGATAAATTTTTTGCGCCTTGGGCACCTATGGAGGGAAAAGACGACGAAAGTCGTAAACGAGGTATCGCGTTTAACACCAAAATTTTAAAAGAACTGGGATTGGTTTAAATAATTTTCTCCTTGTTTTTATTTCCATCTATAGTATCAAACACAAATAGAATAATTAGGGTTTTTGCTGGAATTCTTTTTTCTAAATCCGGACTCAACGCTTTTTTAAAGAAATTGATGTTTTTTTAATGCTTCATTTTCGCTTCACTATTGAGGTCTATTCTTGTCTCCGAAAAAACAATCAATACTTTAGATTATGAAAAAAACAATCAAATTTTTTATGCTTTTTGCGGTAGCCACTGCTTTAAGTTTTAGTGCAACAAGTTGTTCGGATGACAATGAAGATATTATCTTGCCCGAAGGTGATAAGACGGAACTGAATGCTTTAATTACGGAATGTGATGCTTTGCTTTTGGATGCCGTAGAAGGAAGCACCCCGGGAACTTATCAAGAAGGATCCATTGTTGTATTTCAAGCCAGTGTAGATCAAGCAAAAGAAGTTTCCGCACTTATTGAAGGTGCTTATCAAGAATTAATCGATGCAGAATACGAGACTTTAAACACCGCAAAAGCAACTTTTGAAGCGGCTTATATTCCTGTAGAAGACATTCCTTAATTTTTCCTCATAATTAAGTGTAATAATTGAGTATCTGAAAGATGTAATAAATCTTTTCGGATGCTCTTTTTTTGTATTGCCTCGGCGCTTACTTATAAAAATTCGTCAATTATTTCTTGCATTTCAGCTTCATGTTTTTTCATACTTTTCAATAAAGCGATTTGATTTTTTGCCCGCACAAGATTATGATCCGCAAAATGGGTTTTAAAATAGATGTCTTTGTTGAGGTAATCCGTTAAAAAACGCAGTCCCATTATAAAAACCATATATTTTGTACCCAAAACCAAATGGGAAACTTCTTCTTTACTTAAAATACTTTTGCACGCATTTAGAAAACCACCGGCAAAGGCCTTGAAATTATCGGGTAAAAAATACACGTTTTCAAGGTCAACTTCATCTTCTTCTGCCGACGAACATATTGTTCTTACCGAATCGCCAAAATCGTAGTGAACCAAACCCGGCATTAGCGTATCTAAATCAATAACAGAAAGCCCATTTCCTTTGGTATCGAAAAGGGCATTCGATAATTTGGTATCGTTATGTGTGGCACGCAAAGGAAGTTTTCCTCGGCTTTTTAGCTCTTGAAGAAGAAGCATTTCTTCTTTATGGGTATTGATAAATTCAATAGAATCTCTAGCCATTAGCAACCTTGTATTACTTGCTTGTTTTAAAGCAGCTTCAAATTGTGCCAAGCGATGATTCAGATCGTGAAATAGCGGAATAGTTTCGGAGAGTTGATGGGCTTCAAAATCGTTTAGAAGATAAAAAAACTGCCCGAATAATCGTCCGGCTTCCGCTGCAATTTTGGTGCTTTTGGCTACCAGATAAACACCACTATCAGGAATAAAAACCATCAAATTCCAATAGTCATTATTGTTATCTACAAAATAGTATTTACCAGATATTGTAGGAATTAGCTGTATAATATTTTGTTTTTCTTGATCATTGGCCTGAGCTCGTAAAAAATCAGTAACCCGTATTTTATTTTCAATTAAATCGGGAATATTTTTAAAGACGTCCGAATTGATTTTTTGTAAGATATAATCAGGTAAATTCGAATCGAGCGTGTAGACAAGGTAAGTATTATTGATATGGCCGCTATCAATCGGTATCGCCTCTTGAAATGTGCTTTTGTGATTAAATTGATCGAAAATAGTTTTTAAATCCATAGGAAACTTATCATTGAATGAATCTAATTGCAGTAGTTTTCATTGAATTTATAGCTAGTTGTTAGATCGTAAATCAATGCTTACACTTTTTAAGCTTATACAAATTCATTTAAGTGATTTTTTAGGAAAGATAAAAAAAATCTTCTTATTGATGATTCAAAGCATGAAGTATATGCATTTATTTTGCTCAGAGATTTTGTAGATATTATGTAAAGCAAGCATTTCTAGATTTTAAGATAGATTGTAATAAATACATGAAGTATCCAAAGAATTTTTAATTTTGATAGATAAAATACGAAAATGCCAGAAGAATCAAAAATATTATTCTATCAAACAGGAAAGGGAAGTGTTAAGATTGATATACATATTCGAGATGAAACTTTTTGGATGACCCAAAAAAAATTGGGGAGTTATTTGGTGTCCAAAGACCTGCTATAACAAAGCATATAAAAAACATATTCGCGTCTGGGGAATTATCTGAAGATTCAGCTAGTTCCATTATGGAACATACTGCAGATCTTGAACTATCAAACTTTCCTATATTGCAAGATAAAGGGAAAATAAGCGCAATAGAAGCAAAATTAAAAGCGGAAAAGGAATTTGAAAAATACAGAATAATTCAGGACAAGAACTATATTTCAGATTTCGACGAAGAAATACAAAGACTGAAATCTAAAGATCAAATTTAGAAATCCCTTTAGGCCAATTTAATTTTTAGCGTTTAATACCCTCATAAAATCCTCTTCCAAAACGGTTTTTAAACGATAAATAAAATCGTTGGCATTGTCTATTGAAAAAACGAGAGGCGGCTTTATTTTTAACACATTATGGTCTTTCCCGTCAGTGCTCATTAA
>JBFHQD010000083.1:0-12774 GCA_041592395.1 Bacteroidales bacterium
TGCTTTCTGTACTGTACAACAGAATAAACGATAACGAGTACCAACGCGCTCAATAACACCGCTTTAGACGAAAGCAAATAAAGCATCAACATAAAAAATGGAATGCTCAATTTAAGAAGAATCGAAGTTTTTTTATCCAAATTCGGACTGTCTTTTAAAAATTGAAACAGGAGGGCTATGGCAAATAAAATATAAATAGAAAAGTAAGTGGGATGCATAAAAATGGAAAGATTTATATACCTAAAACGGCTTCCACCAAATTCCCAATTGGCATATTCCGGATCGATGCTATTAAACCCAATCCCACCCGGAACTATATAAATCGACTCCCATGTTGCATAAGCCAAGCAGAAGATTGACGATGCCAGAGCACCTAAAACAAAAGCGAATAGAATGCCTTTGTAATTCTGTTTGAAAAAAGGCGTATTAAATGCAATCAGCAGCGGAAACAAAAACAAAGAAAACTTTTCTTCCAATGCAAATCGAGCAGCCACCTGATTGTCGGACCATAACAAGCCAAGCACATACATAAAATACAAAACAAAAATAAAGGCAGAGGATGGACTAAAATTTATTTCTACTTTGCGTTTTTGAACAGCATCTACTATTAAACAGAGTATCCAAACCGCAATTATCGCCGGCGTTGCTCTTACAAAACTTGAAAGTGAAAAAGCAAAGAGATAGCCAATATACCGGTTGCATTTCGTAATAATTGTTGTTTCTCCCATCGTTAAACTAGACTATTCAAACTTATAAAATTGGATTTACGATTCGATAAAAAATTAAATTTCATGGAACAATACACTTGTTTTTAGACGAATAGGTTTATTGTCTTTGACGTCCTACTGCGATAAGATATTCGGTTTTTATGTTTATATAAAGGTACAAATTTGAATACCACTAATTGCAACGAAATTACCATTTTTATCGATTTCTGAAAATTATTAAAGCCTAAATTAATTTTTGTTTGAATGAATACGCTTATCCGCAAATTTTTATACCCCACGCAAAACCATGATTTTATACATTTGCATTTTAAAACAATTGGATTCATGCCACGAGCACCTAAAAATCTATTGATATTTATTGCCGGAATACTCTGGATATCTGTTGGTATTTTTCTAATGAAACTAAGTTCCAATTGGATATCCGACTTCCGTTCGGCACAAAGTATTTTAGAAATTGTTGGCGGACTTCTACTCGGAACACT
Organism: Bacteroidales bacterium; assembly: GCA_041592395.1. GTDB lineage: Bacteria > Bacteroidota > Bacteroidia > Bacteroidales > UBA12170 > UBA12170. The sequence continues at coordinate 1,211 of JBFHQD010000083.1, forward strand.
TATTTCTTATTTTGGATTTTCAGGACTGGCCAATAAAAATATCAGTCGTATCAACGAATACGAAGGAAAAGTATGTATTTGGGCTTTTCAAAAATGGCAATCTTATTTACTCATCGTCTTTATGATGAGTTTGGGGATTTTCTTACGTACTAGTTCTCATCTACCAAAATATATCCTTATTCTGATTTACATCGGAATTGGATTTGGATTATTCACCGCAAGCTTTCGTTATTTTTTGTTTTTATATAGAAACCGCAAGTCATAAATACCCAAATTCCAGAATACCTAGCATTGGGGATTGTTCATTTCGAAGCAGAAAACTTATCTTTGTGCTTTAAAAAAAACATTATTTAGCAAAAACATTCTATACCAAAACACAGGCAATGTCGACAAAAAAAACAAGTCTGCTCCTTTTCTTTGTAATCAATATTTCAATCAGTTATGCTCAAATTGGCGGTTTATCCGCTTCTAAATTAGGAACCCTTTGCACAAGCACCGTACCCGAAGGAACCATTGAATTCGAACCTTTTTTCAACTATGCAACAAGCACAAAAATATTCGATAGCGATGGTAAAATTCAATCGCTCTTTGCAAGCGCCGACTCTACCATGAAATTCTCCGCCTCCGGCTTACGGTTTAGTTATGGACTTATGAAAAACTTGGAGCTTGGCGTTTCTTTACCTATCGATGTAAGTGAAATTCGATTTGGTGCAAAATACAAACTTCCCTTGCAAGGAAAATTGAGTATGGGATTATTAGCCGGCTATCATACGATAGTCGGAAATCAAATTTATAACCGCAAAAATGCCATCCACGAAAGTGCTCCTTCCGTTTTTGCCGGTTTGGTAATGACTTACGAATTTAATCCCCGATTGAGTGTCGATTTTGATGCGCAATATCAAAAACATACGCATAATACCATCGAAGGCCATAACCAAGGCATCTATCTGAACTCGGATATAGGTTATTATTTTCTAGAGAAAATTGATTTTATTATTGGATTGAACTTTAATTATCAATGCTATGATGCGCGAAGCAACGATTCTTATTTGCTGACTTTAAATACAGGTGTGGCTATCGAAAGAGCCAAAAATTTTATTTTGGTCTTGAACGCACCTTTCGATATTTTAGGAAAAAACGAATTTCAAACAAAAGGTTTTGGATTGGCACTGACCATTCTGCTGGATTAGTAAGCCTTAAACAAATTGAAAGAAACAAGCTTAAATTATAGAATATCTATCCTATTTATCCTCTAATTCTTCGTGTTTTTGTGTCTTCGCGGTTGTTTTTTACCCCTATTACATCCGGGGTATTCTGATCTTCAAACAAAAATTTAGAAAATGCAAATGATTACAACCAATAAATAGAAGCCAAAGAAGTTGCTATCAATCCAATAGCTGTAGTGTAATAAATCAATATTTTACGGTGTTTGGTCCTTCCAATCGCACTTTTTCCTGAAAAAATAAGTCCTAAATTGGCAATAAACAAAGCAAAAAGCATTAAAACAATATGTTCAATTGGCCATAATCGTTTTGAAACTGTAACGATAGTTCCGTCGGCACTCTGATAATCGTAGCCGAAAATGCTCAAATTGGTAAACAAAATAATGCCAAATAACAACTGTAAATAAAGCCCGAATATAAATAAATAAGCCAATGTTTTATCCAGTTTTACATAGGCTAAATCCTTTACAATTCCTCGAATAGCGCGTACGATAAGCCAAACGGCAACTATTAAAAACGAAACGCTAATAAAATAATGAACCCATAATGTAACTTGATATGCATCGAATTGCTCCATATAAAAATTTGTAAAGGACGTTCAGTACACAAAGTAAATAAAATTAATTGTGCTTCAAACATTAAATTTAACAAGATTTTAATAGTCCCGAAAAACAAAGCTTTTATTAAACCAGTTTTTCTGTATTTTTGAAGTCATCTAAGCAAAGGGGAATGAAAATTTTATTGATAGAAGATGAAGTGACTTTAGCAAGTTCCATAACGGATTATCTTGTAGATGAAGGCCATGTATGCGAAAGTGTTGGAACATATAGTGATGCAACGGAAAAAATAGAGCTCTACGAGTACGATTGCTTGATTGTGGATATCAATTTACCCGACGGAAGCGGTTTGGACTTAATTAAACTGGCAAAAAAACGCAAATTAGAATCCGGCATTATTATTATTTCGGCACGTATATCGCTAGAAAACAGAATAGAAGGATTAGATATTGGAGCAGACCATTACTTGACAAAGCCCTTCCATTTGGCCGAATTAAATGCCCATTTAAAATCGATAAATCGGCGCATCCATTTTAGCGGTTCCAACCAGATTAACTACAACGAAATTAAAATTCTCCCCGACGAAAGACGGGCTTTTATCAATGAAAAAGAACTAACATTAACGCGAAAAGAATTTGAACTTTTGGTTTTCTTTTTGGCCAATAAAAACAAAGTAATAACAAAAGCGGGTATTGCCGAACATCTTTGGGGCGACTATATGGACACTGCCGATTCTTTTGACTTTATCTACACACATATCAAAAATTTAAGGCAAAAAATGATGAAAACCGGTTCTGAAGATTACATCAAAACAATTTATGGCGTTGGCTATAAATTCGATGTTTCATAACCAAATAAAAAAGCTATGAAACTCGCAACAAAATCCAGTCTCAATTTCCTCTCGGTAGCCTTGTTTACTTTCTTATTTGGCATTATCGCCTTTTATTATACGCTTCGCATTCAGGTTGATAAATTCGTTAATAATGAACTGAATAAAGCAAAAACTGCTTTCTTCGAAAAATCGGATAATCTCTCTTCTTTAGAAGGCACTTATTTAGGAGCATGCCAAATGATGCCCTTAAAACCGACATCAAATAGCTACGATACAACCGTCCACTTTCAAGACACCTTAATTTTAGACCAACAAACCCAAAAATTTCTGCCCTATCGGCAAATGACTTTTGTTATTTCAACCAAATTATCAGCTTTTGAAGTGCGGATTATTAGGCCTTTGGAAGAAACAGACCGATTGATTATCAACCTGTTTCTGTTTATGACCTTACTCGTATTCTTGCTTATTTTGGCGCTTTTAATGATCAATCAATATTCGTCGCACCAATTGTGGAAAGACTTCTATGCCAGTCTGGATAAAATTAATAAGTTCGATTTGGATACGCATACGGGGATAGAGTTCCCCGCCACCGAAATCAAAGAATTTGAAGATTTGAATACCGTTTTTACGCTTATGAGCAAGCGCATTACAAGCGATTATTCCAGGATGAAAGAATATACCGAAAATGCATCGCACGAAATTCAAACACCTTTGGCCATTATCAATGCCAAAATGGAAGTGCTTTTGCAATGCAAAGATTTGCCCGAAAAACAATACCAAATTATTGCCGATGCTTCAGAAGCAGCTGAACGCTTAGCCCGATTAAACAAGACATTGATTTTGCTAACCCGAATTGAAAACCGACAATTCCCTGAAGTGGAAACCATCTATCCCCAAAAAATTATTGAGTATCAACTCGAAAACTATGAGGAGATTATTCAATCGCGAGGCATAAGCGTGAAAACACATTTCGAACCCAACGTCAGTTTGCGAATGAATCCGCTTTTATCTGATATTCTGTTTCTTAATTTGATAAAAAATGCGATTCGTCATAATATTCCCAATGGATTAATTAACATTAATCTCCATGCCGAAGGAATGGAGATTTCAAACTCAGGGGCTCCGCTCGAAATCGATCCGGAACGCTTATTTAGTCGTTTCTATAAATCGACAAAATCTTCAAAATCGCTGGGATTAGGTCTGGCCATCGTAAAAAAGATAACGGAGCTTTTCCAATTAAAAATCAATTATGCATACAAGGATAATTTGCATACGATCTATCTTCAATTTCCTTTAAAGCCGAAACCCTGATATTTTGAATCAAAATAGGCTAAAATCTATTTTTATTCAATTTAATAAAGAATCCTTGTTTTCCGCTCTTTTCACCAGTGGAGTGCTTCAAGCACTATTATGATAGCCAATAAGATCCCGCTAGGGATCGCATGTGGGTAGCCAATCAAATTAAATGGCGGGTTTCGTCCCGTACGGGACGAGATGAAATTCCTGTAAATCAACATGCTACCCATATCTTATGCCTAAAGGCACAATTCAAGCTCCTTCTGTATTTTCTGCCGGTTTGAAAATATATCTTTCAACATAGGGAACTTCAAATTTTTCAAGATATTCGAGATATCTTCTTTAAACGCTTTTCTAAGATGATGCATTCCCTGATCTCTTATGTAATCATTAACCTGATTAACCTGTGACTTACTATAGGAGCGGCCTCCAAAACCTTTTTGCCAAGAAAAATGTCCATTTATAAATCCTTTTTGATTTATCCACTTTGAAGAATCTCCTTTGATAACCTGCATTAAGTCAGATAACGATTGGGTTGGCCTCATTCCAAAAATAACGTGGGCATAATCAGGTATACCATTTATCACCAAAACGTTATGTCCATGATTTTTGTATGGTACCGGTAATGTATTGAAACACTTCATTTTTCTACGCTCTCCATAGTAGACACCTTCGATTTTGAACTAAAAATACAGCTAGAATATGGATTTGAGTATATGTATTGGCCTTAATCAATTGATTTCTTTGTTCTTCAAATTTAAAAACAAATATAGATTATCACGTACTTTATGTTATCTACACTTTTTAGCACAGGTAGTTTCAATGCTTAAAATAGGCCAAAATCTATTTTTATTCAATTTAGAGAAAGTCTTAAAACACAGAATCTACAGAATTCAAAATCGTCGTTATAACATGTATTTATTTCCATTTTAAAAGCGATTTACTCTAAAACAAAAACTCCAATTATCTGTATATCTGTTTTTTATATTGAACATAGCATCATCGATTCTGTTTAAAAACCCAAAACAATGCGACGCTTAAAACCCAATTCTATCTTCTTTTAGGCCCGCTATTTTGGTTTAAAAATTGAATTCTGAAGTAAAGTACCAAAAACTACAGAATTCCTACAAAATCTGTTCTTAAAATTGCAGCATTAAAAGAGTAACAAAACGTTCTTTGATTATTAAAAATTTTAAACGAAGTAACTAAACATCAATTAACATGTTTATAAGCAAAGCATGACGATTGATTTAGATATAAAGAGGTGTGTTTAATTTAGGGACGAGGAATGTCGGAAAAAGTATTATCAGAAAGTTTGTGGAAGCTTTCGAAATAAGAATCCTTCATTCCTTGTTCATTTATTAAGCGTTAAAAAAGAAATTACTAAAATCATTTTACAGCAAATAACAGCACTATAATAATTTAAAATTATGACAAAACACAAATTGATTCTACTCATCCTATTTTTGCCAATATTATCTATGGCACAAGGAGGTCCTAAATTTTCAATTGACGACATTAAACTGCTAACTGATACGATTAAATTAAATGAAATAATAATTCAAGCATCCAAAACAGAAGACAATTTACAACAAATTCAAGCTGCGGCTACTTTTGTTTCAAGTTTGGAAATCAAAGAGCAGAATCTAAATGCTTTACCAGAATTAAGTGCACGCATTCCCAATCTATTTATGCCCGATTACGGTTCAAGATTAACCGCTCCAATCTACATTAGAGGAATTGGTTCAAAAATAAACAGCCCTTCTGTTGGATTGTATGTTGATGATGTGCCTTATTTTGATAAAGGCAGTTTTAACTTTGAGTTTTTCGATTTAGAGAAAATCGAAGTCCTTCGCGGACCGCAAGGAACACTCTACGGAAGAAATACCATGGGCGGCATTATAAAAGTGTATACTGCTGAACCAAAATTCAATTCAACTGCAAGCGCAAAAGTGGAATACGGAACCGACAATCATATTAAAACCGTTGTTCAAACCAACCAAAAATTATCGGATAAAGTAGCCTTGACTGTTGGGGCAGCTTATGCCCATGGCGATGGTTATTTTACGAACGCCTTTACAAATACAAAAGCCGATAATTTTGATATCTACAATGGTCGTATGAAATTGCTTTATACGCCAACCAATAGGTTTAAAACTATTTTGTCGGTCAATTACGAAAACATGCAACAAAATGGCTATCCTTATGCCGTTTACAATACAGACACACAAGAAGCGGCAGAGGTTAATTACAACCAAGAAAGCAGTTACGACAGAAGTCTTCTTTCTATCGGTTTAACTATGGAATATCGTTTATCAAATCTAATTTTAACCTCTTCTTCCAGCTTTCAACATATGGGAGATTTTCAAGGAATCGACCAAGATTTTACACCTGCTTCTTTGTTTTGGGTAGAACAAGATCGATCTGAAAATACGTGGGTAGAGGAATTTAGCATTCGTTCGCAAACAAACAAGAAATTAAATTGGATTGCCGGCGTTTATGCGTTCTATCAAGGCAGCAATAATCAAGTAGATTTAGCTTATGGTAGTGATGCGATTGCGCCTTATCATCTTGCCGGACCTACCAGTTACACAAAATGGTACGATCAGCCTTCGCAAGGTGCTGCAGCTTACGGACAAGCGAGTTATCCCATCGGAAAATTTAAAGCCACCTTTGGATTAAGAGCTGATTATGAGTCGTCTACACTAAATTACGATTACGAAAGATACGTGAATGGCGAAACAACTACCACCGACAATTTTGAAAATAACCTCGAGTTTACCCAACTATTGCCTAAAGTTAGCATTAGTTATAACCCTACCGAAACCCTGACCATTTTTACTAGCGTGAGCAAAGGTTATAAAGTCGGCGGCTTTAATACTTCTTTCGAAAATGAAGAAGAACAGACTTTTGATCCGGAATGGAGTTACAATTACGAATTGGGCATTAAATCCGTTTGTATGGATAATCGCTTAATTACAAACTTGAATTTCTTCTATATCGACTGGAAAAATCAGCAAATCTATCAGCCACTGGTTAGTGGTATTGGATCAAAGCTTGATAATGCCGGAAAATCAGAAAGTAAAGGAATAGAATTAGAGATGCGCTATTTGGTAAATAGAAATCTGACTATCTGGGGATCTTACGGATATAATAAAGCCAAATTTATTGATTACGTGCGCAGCGAAACACTGGATTACAGTGGCAATATGATCCCTTATATTCCCGAATATACATTAAACTTGGGTGCAAATTATACGGTAAACTTCAATGGTAATAACGTACGCAATGCAACATTAACAATGAATTATCAGCAAATTGGCAAACTCTTTTGGAACGATGCGAATACCGCATTTCAAGAAAGATACGGATTACTCAATGGTCGTTTGAATTTCCATACTTCAAGATTTGATTTTGGTCTTTGGGGCAAGAATATTTTAAATGCCGACTACAATGCCTATTACTTTGAATCGATGGGTAAATCGTATGTTCAACTAGGAAAACCGGCTGAATTTGGCGCTTTTGTTCATTTCAATATATAAGTTTATAAAAAAATGAGTGTCGTATACCTCGATTAATTGATTCCAAGCAAGGGATGGTGAGAACATCAAATTAATTCTCCCATTCCTTGTTTTCTTTTTCAATGCCATCCATAAAAATCATAATTTTGGCCAATGCAAACTAAACCTATCCAAAAATACTCCACTTTATTAAGTTTATACTTGGCTCAATCCATCCCCATGAGTTTTTTCTCAACGGTGATGCCGGTTATTATGAGAACAGAGAATTTCTCACTCACTTCCATTGGATTGATTCAACTTATAAAGTTACCTTGGATATTAAAGTTTCTTTGGGCTCCCATGATCGATAAGTCGGCCACAACTTTACGCAAGTACAAACAGTGGATCTTATTTTCAGAGCTTTTTTATGCTTTAGTCATCTTTAGCATTGGATTTTTAAATTTAGAAACCAGTTTTACGAGCATCATTGTTTTAATGCTCATTGCTTTTACTGCTTCAGCAACACAAGACATTGCTACGGATGCATTTGCAATCCTTATCTTAAAAAAAGAAGAGCGCGGATTTGGCAACAGTATGCAATCGGCAGGAACCTTTCTTGGTACTTTAACCGGTAGTGGTGTTTTATTGGTTATTTACCATTATTATGGATGGCAAATGCTATTGGCCGGATTAGCTGCTTTTGTTTTATTAGCCATAGTTCCTCTTTATTTTTACAAATCGAAAGGTGCCATTTCCGCAACAAGCAGCAAAAACATCTCCTTAAAAGACATTTATTTGTTTTTTGCACAAGCAGGAATTGGAAAACGCGTCGTATTGCTCGTTTTCTACTATTCAGGAATCATTGGCATATTAACGATGGTAAAACCATGGATGGTAGATTTAGGCTATTCGATTAAAGAAATTGGCATTATATCAGGCATTTACGGCCCCGCATCCGGAGCGCTAATGGCCTTTGCCGCCGGCTTTATCATCAAATATTTAGGAAAAAGAAAATCGCTGTTTCTAGTTGCCTTTTTAGGTTTATTCGATGGGATTTATTTTTCCTGGCTCAGTAGTTTTTCTCCGGAGTTAAACCAACTCCTTCCCGCTATACTCTTGCTCTGGGGAACTTACGGTATGGCTTCGGTTGTGATCTATACCATAAGTATGGATATTGTAAGAAAAGGACGCGAAGGCACCGATTTTACGATACAAATTGTATTAACACATCTAAGTAGTTTAATAATTGCTGTAGGAAGCGGAAAAACAGCGCAAGCATTAGGATATTCAGGCTTATTTAAAATAGAAATAGGTCTGGCTCTATTTGTTTTGCTGATTATACCCTTCCTCTATAAAAAAAATGAATCTTAAACATCCTATTATGAAAATCCCCGAATCACTTCTTCAGAAATACAATGTTCCCACACCGCGATATACAAGCTATCCGCCGGCCAATTATTTTCATGAAGAGTTTACGGCAGAAAAAAACAAAGCGGCATTGATTGAATCCAATCAAACAGAACCTCAAAACATCTCGTTTTATATCCATATTCCTTTCTGTGGAAAACTCTGTTATTATTGCGGATGCAATACGCATATCAGTCAAGATAAAAATCTAATAAAGAGCTATGTAGAAACATTAAAGAAAGAAATTTTGCTTTATAAAGATCTGCTTGATCCAAAGCGTAAAATTTCTCAAATTCACTGGGGAGGCGGAACGCCAAACTACCTTCCTATTGAAGAAGTGGAAGGTATTATGGCTTTGTTTTTCGAACATTTCGGTTTTATCCAAAAACCGGAAATTGCCATGGAATGTCATCCCGCTCATTTAACTTTCGACTATGTCGATCGTTTGATTAAAAGCGGCATCAACCGCATGAGTTTAGGTGTACAAGATTTCGATTCCAAAGTGATGAAAGCCGTAAATCGCAGCGAATCCATTATTCCCATCGATCAGCTTATCCAATACATCAAAACCAAAGGGGATATTTCTGTGAATCTTGATTTTGTTTATGGACTACCCTATCAAACTCCTGAAAACTTTAAATCGACTATGCAAAAAGCCATCCAGGCCAATCCGGATCGTTTAGCTATATTTTCTTATGCCCATGTGCCATGGCTTAAAAAAGCACAACAAAAACTAGAAGTTTACGATTTACCCAATGCGGAACAAAAAATTGCTTTATTCGAAACTGCTTTTCAAAGTTTAACCGAGAAAGGATATGTAGCCATTGGCTTGGATCATTTTGCCAAACCAAACGACGAATTAAGTATTGCGTTAAATACAAAAACGATCCACAGGAATTTCCAAGGCTATTGTACTCGCGATACGACAGGACAGGTTTACGCCCTGGGTGTAAGCGGAATAAGTCAATTAGAAAATGCTTATCTTCAAAACACCAAAGATTTAAGGGTTTACAAAAAAGCCATAGACGCCGGTGAATTGCCCGTTGAAAAAGTGTATTTTGTAAATAAAGAAGAAAAAATTATTCGCGAAGTAATCAATGAGCTGATGTGTAATAATTACGTGTCTTTTTTACATATCGCATCAAAATACGATTTAACGATAGATGAATTAAAAGCCATTTTAACTTTTGAAGAAACGACAATCAAACAGTTTGAAAAGGAAGGTCTTCTAGTGTTTAAAGACGATACGATTGAAATTACGGCTGAAGGCCAATTTTTTATGCGCAATATAGCGGCTAGTTTCGATCCAAAAATGAAAACGAATGAAAAAAGTTTCTCTAAAGCGCTTTAAGAGAAAGAATTAACGGGTATGATTTCTATATAATAAATTTTGTGATATTTAGCGATTTAGTGTTTTTTGTGGCCTGGTCTTTTTTGCCATTAAATCACAAAAACACAAAAAAAACAAAAAAAATTAGGCCTATAAATACCAATTAAACCTGAGAAAATCTTAAGATATGGAAAATAAAAAAGTAGCCATAATTGGAGCAGGAATTACAGGACTTACAACCGCTTTTTATTTAAAAAAAGCGGGTATCCCTTTTGCTATTTTTGAAAAAAGTGATCGGATTGGTGGCGTGATGCAAACAAAAACGGAGGGCGATTTTTTATACGAAACAGGTCCAAATAGTGGCGTCATTTCTCATGCAGAAATGGCCGATCTTTTTTCTGATTTAAAAGGGAAATGCACCTTAGAAATTGCAGATGATGCTTCAGGAAAACGCTTGATTTGGAAAGGAAAAAGTTGGCATCCACTACCCTCAGGCTTATTTTCAGCGGTGACAACGCCCCTGTTTAGTCTGTCGGATAAATTTAGAGTCCTCGGCGAACCTTTTCGCAAAAAAGGAAGCAATCCCCATGAGGATTTGGCATCACTTGTTAAAAGACGTTTAGGAAAAAGTTTTTTGGATTATGCTATCGATCCGTTTATTCTTGGAATATATGCCGGAAATCCAGCCTATATAGTTCCTAAATATGCGCTTCCTAAACTCTATAATTTGGAGCAGAATTACGGCAGTTTTATTGGCGGTGCCATAAAAAAAGCACGTATCCCGAAAACCGAAGACGATTTAAAAGCGAATCGTAAGATTTTTTCTGCCAAGGGAGGATTAAAAAACTTAATCTCCGCTTTAGCTGCTGAAATAGGAAGTGAAAACATTCACCTTAATACAAGTGTCGAAATCATCGATAATTCTTTTACTGTTCGTGCAGATGGCAAAAAAGAACAATTTTCGGATGTTGTTTACACGGGAATCAGCAAAAATATTTCAACGCTATTGCCTTTTATCGAAGCAAAACTTTTTGAACCCTTAGAAAATTTACAATACGCAAAAGTAGTTGAGGCGAGTATTGGATTTAAGCAATGGCGAGGCATTAAGTTGGATGCTTTCGGCGGTTTGGTTCCTTTTAAAGAAGACAAGAATATATTGGGTGTTTTGTTTATGTCGAGTTTGTTTGAAAATCGTGCTCCAAAAAGCGGTGCTTTATTTACTGTTTTTTCAGGAGGAATACGCAAAGCCCACTTAGCAGAACTTCCTGAAAATGAACTTAAAACCATTATTTGAAACGACTTTAAAGAAATGATGGGCTTAAAAGAGTTCAATCCCGATTTATTCGAGCTGAATTATTACAAACATGCTATAGCACAATATGGAGCCGATAGTGAAGCACGATTAGCTGCTATTGCAAA
>JBFHQD010000084.1:0-12749 GCA_041592395.1 Bacteroidales bacterium
AACAGGCGTTTAGAACAATTCCGCACAAAACAGAGAACTCAAATATTCAGAAAGTACGCGCTTATTCTTTAGAAATTGCAGATAGCATTCCCGCGTTTATGAATATCCGAATAAAAATTCATGGCCAACCGGATATTTCAGATTTACAAATGGTTAAGGATTTTAAAAAGAAGAACGGAGCTAAATTATCGGTTTCCTTAAATAATAAGTTAGACGATTTATTAAAGGAAATGGAATTGCTGTATCGGCCGGCCGAATGGCAATCGTTGCGGATTTATCAAAAAGAATTGGGCACGAATACCGAAGCCGGAAAAAGGCTTCAGTTGGGATTGGATGAGATAAGCAAAGCAAATAGTGTTTCAAAAAGAGTAAAAGCGGCTTCTGAATTGATGCTGGGATTAAGGCAATCGGTTTTAGCCTCTTCTCTAAAGTCGAAAGCTGCACAAATAGATTTGTCTAATCGTATTGAAGATTTGATTTTTAAAGAGTTACCCAATTGGGAGACCAACGATTTAGCCGATTTGATGGAGAAAAACTATATACTCGCCCAATGTGCTGTCGGAAGTGGTTTTATCGAGCTTTGGGAATGGGAAAATATAGCTCCCCAATTACAAGCGCTTACTACTGATGAAATTACCTTGGCTCAATTGAATGCTTATTTAATTCATGCACGACGCATTGTAGAGTGGAGCACCGCTATGATTCGAGCAAATTACGGCAACGAAATTAAGCTCTTCGAAGCTTTTGAGCCTATGGCTACCGGTTTTTCAGACGATCTAATTCGCTCCAGTATTTTATTGCAACTGGGCAAAACTGTTGGCGATTTAGGCGATTTTTTAAAAACGAAATCCGCTTTGGTAAATCATGTTTTTGATATTTCAAATCAAGGGCAGTTAAGGGGAATCAATCCCGGCTATGCAAAAGGAGAGTTGGTTGTTGCTGATTCGCCCGAAGGAATAGAAATTTCGTCCGATAAAATCTATGTTTTTTTGGCGCCTCCTTCCGATTTAAAGCCTGTTGCCGGAATAGCTACGGTTTCAGAAGGAAACCTGGTTTCGCACGTCCAATTATTAGCGCGCAATTTAGGAATCCCTAATGCCGTATTATCTCAACAAAATCTTGCCGATCTTAAGGCTTTTGCAGGTAAAGAAATTTTTTATGCGGTTTCGAATAAAGGAACGGTGATAATGAAATTGAGTAAGGACATGACTGCGAAAGAACGCGAATTGTTTGCTGTAAAAGTTCGTACCGAAGAAAAAATTAAAGTGCCCATCGATAAAATGGATTTAAATCAACAAAAAGTTCTCAACTTGAGACAAGTAAATGCCGCGAGTTCAGGGAAAGTGTGTGGACCAAAAGCCGCAAATTTAGGGCAGTTAAAGCTGATGTTTCCTGATAATGTGGTGGAAGGTGTTGTTGTTCCATTTGGTATTTTCCGACAGCATATGGATCAAAAAATGCCAAATTATGTGGGTTCTTATTGGGAATTTCTGAACGAGGCTTTTAAGGATGCTGCTCAAATGGAGAAAGCGGGCAAAGGGAAGAAAGACATCAATATTTTCTTGCTGGGCAAACTGGAAACCTTACGTAATGCCATACAAAAAATGCCATTGCTTCCTTCTTTTATTGCTGATTTCAAAACTCAGTTTAGGTCAATTCTTGGAAAACCAATGGGCGAATTGCCTGTTTTTGTCCGAAGCGATACGAATATGGAAGATTTGAAAGATTTCACCGGTGCGGGACTTAATCTTACACTTTTTAATGTGAGTGAAGAACAGAAGATTTTCGATGGCATTAAGCAGGTTTGGGCATCGCCTTATACCGAGCGCAGTTTTCAATGGCGACAAAGCTATTTGTTAAATCCTGAAAATGTATATCCTTCTATCTTGGTAATTCCTAGTGTTAATGTGGATTATTCTGGAGTTCTTATTACAAAAGGTGTAAGTATGGGAACAAATGCCGATTTAACCATAGCTTTTAGTCGTGGTGTAGGTGGAGCTGTTGACAGTCAAGCCGCAGAAACTTATTTATTACGTGCAGATGGCGAAAATGATTTGATTGCTCCGGCAAGAGAACCCAGCTACGTTTCTTTACCTTTTTCGGGAGGCACATTAAAAAGGACAACATCATTCGAGTTGCCAATTCTTAATCATGAGAATAGAATTGAAATACGGCGTTTCGCAGCACTTCTAAAGCAAAAAATGAACGAAACAAAAGCGATGCAAGGTCCTTTTGATGTGGAACTGGGATTTTTGAATAATAAGCTTTGGCTGTTTCAGGTTCGTCCGTTTGTTGAGAATAGAAATGCAGCAAGTGCGCTTTATCTCGAATCGATTACACCAAAAATAGAAGATGGAAAACGAATTCAACGTACAGAAAAAATATAATACGATGAAGAATTATTTGTATACACCCAATAATGGAAATCACGAAAAATCGATACTTAAAAAAGTCTCTTTTAAGTTAAAAAGTAAAACGCTTTTATTGATTTTTCTTCTTTTTTTCATCGCTGAACCCGGATTACAGGCTTATCCCATTGATGGCTATTTAATTACGGGTATTCGGCGATTGGTCCGTTTGCATCTGATTTTAAATGGAGAGATAAAAGATGCGCAACCCATTAGCGGAGCAAAAAAGAAAATATCCGAAATAAAACTACAACTCGAAAATGAGAAAGGCGATAGTTTAGTTGCTATTCCTAAATCAGATCCTATTCTGCAGAAATATGTAAATAATTTATTTCCAAATTTGGATGAGAGCTATTCCATTTCCTTGCTGGAAATTACACCGAATAAAAAAATCAGATATGCCAGTCGTCAGGAAAATAAAGGATTTCAGCCCGGGAGTGTTGGTAAATTAGCCGTTATTGCGGGTCTATTTTCCGAGTTGGAGCGCTTATACCCCGATTCCTTCGAAAAGCGTCAACAATTGTTGCGATCAAAATTTGTTAGAGCCGGTCGCTGGGCAATGACGGATGAGCATACTGTGCCTTTCTTTAATCCTGAGACAAAAGATTTTTTTAAACGAACAGTACGCGAAGATGATGTTTTTTCTTTGTACGAATGGGCTGATCATATGTTGTCGGTGAGCAATAATGGAGCTGCCAGCGTTGTTTGGCGCGAACTTGTCTTGATGCGTCAATTCGGGGATGAATACCCACTGTTAACTGAAAGTCAAGCTGACGAATTTTTTAAAACAACACCCAAAGCGATATTGCAGAAATTAGCCGTTTTAGTGGTTAATGAACCGTTGCAATCAATTGGTATTGAGGAAAATGAATGGCGTTTAGGCAGTATGTTTACGCAGGGTGCGAAATCCATTATTCCGGGTTCAGGTGGAAGTATTGGTTCGCCACAAGCCTTAATGAAATACCTCATTGCGTTGGAAAGAGGAAAAATTGTCGATCACAATTCGAGTTTAGAAATCAAGCGTTTGTTGTATATGACAGACCGAAGAATACGCTATGCCACTTCGCCCCGTTTAACCAATGCTGCCGTGTATTTTAAGTCGGGAAGTTTGTACCAATGCAAAAAGGAAGAAGGTTTTAGCTGCAAAAAATACATGGGCAATGTACAGAATTATATGAATTCTGTGGCTATAATTGAACATCCTGATGGTACGGTTTATTTAGTGGCTTTGATGTCGAATGTATTGCGCAAGAATTCCAATATCGATCATTTGGTTTTAGCTACCGAAATTGACGATATTATTCGGAAGAAATAAAAAAAACTATTGCTGAAGAAGCGCATCCAAAGCTTTTTTAGCAAAATCTTTTACCTTCGGATTTGGATTTGTTAAATACTTCTGTGTCAGTTTTATATATGCTTCCCCTTTTAATAGCGAGATAAGATGCAAAACGGCCAGTTTTATCTTGATATCATTTCCGTCTAAAAGCATAGTATAACACTCTATTTCGTTTGGAATATGAATATTTAGGTTGAGGAGCGCTTCTTTTGAAATGGTGTCTAAAGCCGAAGTTTCAAAAATTGGAATCAATATTCTTTTTAATCGTGTATCCAATAAATTATCAAGAAATTCGATGCTGCTAATTCGTATGTCCGGTTTATTGCTCTGAAAATTTTTGTAGGCCGAAGAGATTTCACTACCCGGAAATTTTAATCCCAACAATCTGAAAATGCGTTCAAGTCCACCATCAAGTCTTCTTTCCAGTAAAAGGATTAAGCTTTTTCTGGATTCGGAAACGAGACTGATTTTTTCATCCTTTTGATGGGATTGACTATCTTTTTCGAGTTTGGTTTGAAGATAAAGAACGGATAAAGTATCTTGCAAAAGTTGCGCTTCGTCAAGTATCTTTTTTATCAGTAATTTCTTGTCGAAATGCACAAACGGGTATTTTGTTTTCAAATTTGTTAGCGATACAAGAGTTTCTTTTCTAACTTGGAAATCTTCAGAATCGAGTAGTCTAAAAAGAAAAGTTACCGATCTTTGCGAATCTATTTTCTCTGCAATAGAAGGAATTTTCCTGTGAATTTCAATTTTGGTTCGGTCTAAGACTATGGGATTCAGTATTGTATAAATTTCAACGCCAAATTGAGAGAGCGCAATGCTGGCATTTTCCATATATTGTGGATCTTGGATATAGTGAATGAGTCGGTCAATAAATTCAACGTCTAAAGAATAACCTGCAGCAAGTATGGCTTGATTTACGATTTCAGGGTTCGAAGAATTGAGGCCCAATTCGATGAAATAAAAATACTTAGAAATATAGCCTTTCCCTATGGCTTCCAAAAGTGATTTGGTATTGAAAATTACAATTTCCTGATTCGATTCACTTTCTAAGGCTAATATTTTTCGTTCAATAACCTGCCTTATTTCATACTGTTTCTTGAGTTCAGGATTATTTCTAAACTCGCTTGCTAAGCTTATTAATGCGGCACTGCTCACGCGTTCATCCGGATCGGTTAAGAACTTCTGCATCAATTCGATATGATTCTCTGTATGGTGTTCCAATAAGTATTCGAACGCTCTTATCTTCACTTCCTGAACAGGATCTAAAATCATTTCATAAGCTATTTTATTAATCGATTTGTTTCGATAAAAATAGAGATTACGAAGCGCTTCTGCTCTAATGAGGCTATCGCTATGCTTGAGTAGTTTTACTAACGGATTATAAAGCCGTTCGTTTGGGTTTTCGCGAGATTTCTGAAGAACCCATAAAATTTGTTTTTGGTTGCCGGTTTCAAATACTTTGATTAAGCCACTGATGACGGATTCATTGGCTAAATTGAGTGTTTTAATATCTTTTTCTATGCCCGTTTGTTTTATTTTAAGCTGAAAAGATTTGATGTATTCGGCCCTGACTTTTTTGGCAAAATAAAACCAGCTGCCTAAAATAAGTAGAATCATCAGACTTATATAAGGCGTAGATAAATGCAAACCGTTAACTATCAATATTAATATCAAACCGCCAATTCCGGTCGCTAAACTATCGACAAACACATCGATAAACGTTTTTGCTTTATTCTTAACATTCAAAGGAATGGGTAAGGCAAGCAATTCAACAGCTGATTTATTGATCGATTGTTTTAGACTTCCATCGGCCAGTTTTATAAAAATAGCTGCAAATAAAGAAGGCATAAATAATACCAAAAGAGCGCCTATAAAAATGCCTCCCGGTAAAAAATAGAGTGAAGTTCCAACGCCTAAAACACCGACCACTCTTCGTGTTAGAAATAATTGAATAACTAAAGAGATTAAATTAAAGTTCGAAAACCAAAAGCCAAAAAAAGCGGTCAATTCATCCGGATCGGAAATTTTATGCGAGGCGATGGCATTAAACTGATAATCGACCAGTTTTGCAACAATAACGCTAACACCAATAATGCCGGCCAGATAGGTGAGGTGTTTCGATTTTCTGATGAGTTGAAACGGGTTTTCTTCAACTACCGAAAGTTCTGTATTCGATTTTATGGGATTGTTTTTTCCGCTAATATTTTCTCTCCAGATGGTATTGGTTATTGGAATACTAAAAACGAGAATAAAAGCGCTTACAAATAAGAGATACTGCGTGCCAATTATGGGTGCCAAGATAGACGTTAAATAACCTCCAAAAATACCTCCGGCAATGGCTCCGGCACCTATAAATCCGAAAAGTCTTTTTGCTTCTCGTGCATTAAAAACCAGATTGGCAAATATCCAAAACTGCGAAGCCGTTAATACGGCAAATAGAGAAACCCAGATATAAAAAAGATAAATCACATAGCGAACGCCAATATTAAAGGTCAGTAGAAGGCCAAAGATGACCAGAGTGAAAATAGAAATTTGAAGCGTTCGGTTAATCAAAATTTGCAAGGAGATTTTGATTAGTTTTCGCGAATAGAAAATAGAAAATACGGTAGCCATAATGGCTACAACAACAAAAGCCAGAGGAAGACTTTGTACGCCAAACTCTGTGATAAACAAACCGTTAACTGTAGGTTTTACAACCAGTAAAGTAGAAATTATCAGGAAAATATTCAATTGCATCAGAAAAGCACGCTTATATTCTCCTTCGCGTAAGTCGAATGTTTTTGCGAGGATATATTTTGTGACTTTTTCTAAAGGTTCGTTATTCCAGCTAATCTGGTTGTATTCCATAACCAACTATTCATTCAGGATTAGTCAAGAAAGATAAGAATTAATTCATTGACTTTAAAATATTCTCAATTTTAAACACGAGCTGTCTCAATAAGCGCTCGCCATCAGGATCTTCTGTAAGGGCTACCAAAATATATTTATGTTCCGGTCCCCAAACCAAAATCGAATCGGAGTGGTAGTTTTGCCAAGATCCCGACTTACGAAATAATTTTGCTTTTGGAGCAATGGTTTCCAGTGAATTAACAAATTTATGATGAATTTCAGGGTCTTCCATTATTTTCAACATTTCTTTCGATTTTTCATAGCTCACTAACTCACCATTAATCAACATATAATAAAAACGACAAACTTGGGTTACTGTAGCGGCATGGCTAATGCCATGAAGAGGGTCAGGGTATCTTTTTCCGGTTTTGGCGTATCTTTTACCTACCCACAGTCCACCACCAAACTCTTCATCATACAATCTGTATTTTGGATCGGTGAGAACACTTTCTATTTTTTCATAGCCTAAAAGGTCGATTAATCGTGTGGCAGCCTGATTGCTAGAGCGCGATATCATTATCCGCATGTCATTGCGAATGGCTTCAGTTTCTTCAATTTCGCCTTTGCTTATCGCATCCATAGTGCTTAATAAAACGGCAATTTTTGGTAGGCTCGCAGCATACATTTCTACTTGCCCGTTTATGCGCGCATATTTAATATTACTCGTATCGTTTAAGAGAACCAAACCGATGGCCATTTTCTTTTGATCCAGTAGTTTTTTAAACTTTGGATCTGCATTTAAAGTAGTTCTTAGCTTGCTTTCAAGATCATGGTCTACTAAACTAACTAAAGGCCTTAATGTGGATTGATTCAGATTAAAAGGAATGGCAATATCGCTAATGGCGCTTGAATCCGCTACGAATTTTTGACCTTTTACCTGACAACCAACAAGAAATAACAATAAAATAAATCGACCTAAATTCTTCATTTCTAATAAGGTTAAACACGGCGAAATTACTTAAAATTAGATGTCAATATCATATTCTAAAAAATATTTTTCGAATGATACAACAAGGCATAATCCTGACAATGAGCATACTTAACTGGTCATGCGCATGTTGAAACCGCAAGTATGAAATGATTTTAACGCTTATTAACAGCTGTTTTACACAACTTCTGTATATTGCTGAATCATAGTTTCAACAATCTTTTTTAAAGGCTTAATTTCGTGCACATCTTCTATTGTTGGTCCGGCAACATAAAAGGTTTTATAACTGGGTTTAAAAGTCGATTTCTCAATAGATTTCATCCCTCTATACGTTACAAATAGTTTTACCCATTTTTTTAGGCGCTTATTTTTTAAGAGCATTTTTTGTAAGGCCGAGGCTTCCGTTCCTACTTTTTGAACATAAGGCGTGTTTATCACGGTCAGTGGAGTTCCCGATAAATTGGAAGTCCTTACAATATCCTTAGCTCCGTATTGAATGAGTGCTTTTTTATAATCCTCCGAAACCGGTGATTCCTGGGAAGCGATAAAGATGGTTCCTACGCTTACAGCTTCGGCTCCCAAATCGAGTGCGTTTTTAAGTTGTATTCCGGTGGCAACGCCTCCGGCAGAAATAACGGGAATATCGAAATTGGACTTTAGTAAAGGAACCAATTCTTTAAGCGGAATATTACCGGCATGACCACCGGCTTCTGCGTTTACAGCTATGAGAGCATCGGCGCCTAAATCGACAACTTTTTGAGCAAATTTTAAATCAACCACATCGCAAAAAACTTTTATGCCCTTTGACTTACAACGGTTTATGGTTTCTTCCGGACTTCCCAACGATGTAATAATAAAATCAACATTCATTTCAACGCAGGTTGTCAATTGATCTTTGTATTTGAGATTGGATTTATTAACAATAAGGTTGATTCCAAAGGGTTTGTTTGTTTTTGATCTGATTTCAGTAATGGCGGCTCTAAATTCAGCGTCGGTTCTGTAATTAAGCGCCGGAAAGGCAGCTGTGATACCGCTTTCTAGTGCTTCTATCACCATTTGGGTATTCGACACTAAAAACATTGGAGCCATTATAATTGGGTAATCAATTCCCAATAATTTACAAAATGGATTGTCCTTAAATTCAGTAGTTAATTTCATCATAATATTAGGTAAAATGTAGTTTTGGTTTCGATGTAAAGGTATTTATTTATAAGGTATTTGGAAAGAAAAACGACTAAAATATTTCGATTATTTTTCGCTCAAATTTGTTTTGCTTTTCCTTGAATTGCCATTTTAAGTGAGAATCGTTTATAACTATTGAAAAAATATTGAAATGGGCCAAAAGAGTAATTTGTATTTCATTTATTTTTAGTTTTTTAATAGAAATAAAATGTACGACTAAACGATTAATTATGAGAAAACTATTCACCTTCTTTTTGTTTATTTGGGCTACATCTTTATCTGCCCAAAACCTTCAAGTCCATTACGATATGGGTAAGGATCGTGGTTATATTACAACCACTATGGAAATGTTTAAACCCGATAAGCTGGGAAATACCTTTTTCTTTATTGATATGAATTACAATGCAGATGGAGTTTCCGGCGTGAGTTTAGCGTATTGGGAAATTGCGCGGGTTTTTAAAACCGAAAAAATGCCCTTTGGTATGCATATTGAATACAATAGTGGATTTGGCCGTTTTAAAGCAGCTGATCAAGAACTAGGCTATCGAATTAATGATGCTTGGCTAGCCGGTATCGATTATTCTTTTATGGCAAAGGATTTTTCTAGAGGATTATCGTTAAAAGCGCTTTACAAATATATTAGAGATAAGCATGATGTATCTTTTCAACTAACGGGCGTTTGGTTTGTTAATTTCTTTGATGGAAAAATGACTTTTAGTGGATTTGCCGATTTCTGGAAAGAAGACAGTGATTTTAATTTTGATGGAATCACAGATGCAGAATATGTTTTCTTATCGGAGCCGCAAATCTGGTACCATATAACCGATCATTTCTCAATGGGAGGTGAAGTAGAACTCAATACTAATTTTGCAAATCTTGAAGGTTTTCATGTGAATCCTACCTGGGGTGTTAAATGGACTTTCTAAAAAAAGGAGAAAAACTTATGTTAGAAAAATTATTTGGAATGTCGACCAAGAATACCTCTGTGAAGACAGAAGTATTAGCCGGAATAACCACTTTTATGACTATGGCCTATATCTTGGCTGTAAATCCCGGAATACTCAGTGTTACCGGTATGGATAAAGAAGCTTTATTTACGGCCACTGCCATTAGTGCTATTATTGGTACGCTTGTAATGGCCTTTTATGCTAAACTTCCGTTTGCCCTGGCACCCGGAATGGGACTTAATGCTTTCTTTGCTTTTACCGTAGTTTTAACCATGGGATATAGTTGGGAATTTGCTTTAACAGCCGTTTTTATCGAAGGAATTATCTTTCTGTTACTTACCTTATTTAATATTCGAGAACTGATTGTAAATGCAATTCCAATGAATTTGAAACACGCCGTTTCTGCCGGTATAGGACTGTTTATCGCTTTTATTGGTTTACAAAACGCCGGTATTATCCAAAATAACGATGCGGTTTTGGTTGGTTTGGGCGATATGGGCTCACCTAAAGCAATTGTTGCGTTTTTTGGAATCTTGGTAATTGGTATTTTACTTGTGTTAAAAGTAAAAGGCGCTTTATTAATTGGGATGCTTTCATCCACGATTTTAGCTTTATTTTTAAACGTTACTCATATGCCTGAAGACGGTTTTGTAAGTGCTCCTCCATCGCTCGAACCCATTTTTTTGAAACTGGATTTTAGTCAAGTTTTTACCGTAGATATGTTAATTGTTTTGTTCACTTTTCTTTTTGTTGATATGTTTGATACAGTTGGAACACTTGTTGGTGTTGCAGGAAAAGCGAATATGCTTACGAAAGACGGTAAAGTGCCAAAGGTTAAACAGGCTTTGTTCGCGGATGCTATTGGTACAACATTTGGTGCTTTATTAGGTACTTCCACCGTAACTACTTATGTTGAAAGCGCTGCCGGTGTTAGCGAAGGTGGCCGTTCGGGGCTAACTTCTTTCACAGTCGCCATCTTGTTTTTTATTGCTTTGTTTTTCGCGCCTCTCTTTATTATGATTCCGGGCGCGGCAACAGCTCCGGCTTTATTTATGGTGGGTTTATTTATGATTTCGCCAATATTAAAAATCAATTTTGATGATTATACAGAATCCATACCTGCTTTTTTTACGATTATTATGATGCCATTAACCTATAGTATTGCAGAAGGTATTGTTTTTGGTATGTTAGCTTATGTTTTATTGAAACTCTTTACCGGAAAATTTAAAGACGTTTCTATAGTGATGTATGTACTTGCTGTTTTATTTATCCTGAAGTTTTTTATGTAAAAATAAATGAGGATCAACAAAGAAGGCTTTCCATTGCGAAAGCCTTCTTTTATTAGTTATTCAATTCAAATTTCTTTCTGATTTCTTGCTCCATTTTGAAGAAATAGAGTTTTTCAAGACTGTATAGTTTCACTTCGATAATAAAATGCTGTTCATCTTCGTGGATAATATCAAGCTTTGGAGGCCGCGTAATGGAAGACCATGGAAGACTCAATATCTCAAATCGAATTTTATCCAACTTTACTTCTGCTTTTTCGTTCTTTTTGGAGCTGATTGTAAACGTATGACTCAAAATCATTTCGCCGGGATGAATTTTGATAATGGTTTGCTGACTTAGTTTGCCGTAAGGAATGTATATCACCTCACCCGAATCCGTCTCAATCTTAAGCAAGCGATTGCCCATTTCTATTATTTTTCCTTCCATATTATCGACTTGAATACTGTCGTGCTCTTTAAAATCGCGGTTCATTTTAAATAATGCTCCGGCAATAAAATCTTTAATAGAAAACCAAAGTACCCAAAAACTACTGAGCATAAGCAATAAAAACAAGCCCCACGAGTACAGTTTATTTGAATTCGAAAATTGCTGTATGGCAATAATTAAAAAAAGCGACCAAATCGAAATTTCGATTATAGCCCAATATTGTTTTAGAAGATTTTTTTTGGTTTCGCTATGGATTAAAAAGGGGAGAAATCGTTTTAAAACCAACAATACCACAAAAAGGAGTAAAGCGAGAGCTCCAAATAGCAAAAGTTCAAAATTTGAAAAAGTTAAAAATTCATTTTCCATAGTTATAAGCTTTAAAACAACTGACGTTTAATGAGCGCTTTTTGCAAGAAAGGCAGTATATAAGGGTTAAGTTCAAGTATACCATCAGCAAGTTGAATTACAATTCCTGCTCTTTTTAATATATTGATTTTTAGCTGTGCTTTGCTTTCAGTTTCTCTTGTTATCCGAACTAATTTATTTAAATTCATACGTTTATGTAAAATAAATTGCATAATAAAGATCATCCAATCGGTTTCGAGATAATTGAAAATGGCCACATTGGGCAGTTCGGGTTTTCGAATGTATAGCGTTGTGTTTTCTATCTGATCGATATGCGCTATCCATGCACTCAATGCCACTCCAATATTTCCTTCCGAATAATTGAAATAGCTCGAAAAAAGTTTAGCCTTTTTCCACGAATGCAAGGCAGTCTCGGAAGCGTTTTTATAGTGAAACTGCATGCCTGAGGTCTGATGCCTTTTCAAAATTGCTTCTTTAATTTCTTTCGCATTCATCGGGGACAATTCAATCAGGTTGATGAAATGACTTTCTATTTTTCGATAGTGATTGATTAGCTTAAAAGCATTGATGTCACAGGCAAATAAAAAGATATGTTTTGATGAATATTCTTCGATGAGTTTGATTAACTGATCGATAACTCGCATCCCTTTCGGGCTTTTTTCCCACCAAAGTTCCAAATCATCAAATACCAAAATACTTTCATTTGGTAATTTATTGAGAATAGCGGCATAGGTTCCTGTTTTTTCCGTGGCTGATTGCAATGCTGAAAGTAAATCGGCTGGCGAAGTAGAGCCCGTATAAGGGGCTGAAATATGATATACATCGCCATTCATCGTTACTCGATTCAATAGCTGATTTATAAAGAAACTTTTGCCCGAGTTTCTTTCGCCTGTTACTAAAATACCTCCTTTAAATCCGTTTCTGATATGCGCAAAACTTTGTTTTGCTGAGGCAAATTCAGTTTCGCGTCCAAC
>JBFHQD010000085.1:0-12731 GCA_041592395.1 Bacteroidales bacterium
ATTCCGGAAGGGACACAATGACTATATTATTTTTCTTAATTGTTTTATTTATTTCTTCGCTAATTGCAAAACGCCTTTAATTCAATTCTTCGATGAAGTTTCCTGCAAAATTCTCTTTTTCGGTGGTAAACAGTGTTTTTCATCTGAATTAACCACACTTATTCCCAAAAAAGCAAAAACCTTGGGAAGTTCAATACATAGAAAGTTTCGAATCCAATAAAAAGTTATGTGAGGGTTCACTCGTGATTTTAATCAATGAATTGGAATATAGAGAATAAGCCATTTATTTGCAGGCCCGTTTGCTCACTTTGTTGAAATGTAATTCGGCCTGTTGTGCCAAAAATAAAAAAGCGTTGTAAATATATGATTTACAACGCTTTGAAATTTTAAAGCGGTCTGGACGGGACTCGAACCCGCGACCCCATGCGTGACAGGCATGTATTCTAACCAACTGAACTACCAAACCAATTTTGTGTTAATGAACGTTGCTTGTGTAAAGCGTTGCAAAAGTACATTATTTTTGATTATCTCCAAATATTATTTCGCTTTTTTGCATTTATTTTTGTGTTTTTTTTAAAGGTCGAAAAACACGCGCTATTCCAGGATTAATGGGAGCTTAAAATTAAAAGTCGATCCTATTCCTTCGTCCGATTCTAACCACATTTTACCTTTAAAAGTATGCACCAATCCTTGCGAAATTGCCAAACCAAGTCCCGTTCCTCCATATAGTTTTGTCGTTTGCAATTCGGCTTGCATAAAACGCTGAAATATTTCGTTTTGCTTATCTTTCGGAATGCCAATTCCGGAATCTTTTACATAGAAATGCAAGCTTTTTTCGTTATCCGTCACTTTAAACCCGAATTCGATAGATCCTTGTTTCGTAAATTTTATGGCATTGCTTACTAAATTGATTAAAATTTGTTTTAATCGTAATTCATCCGTTTTTACCAAGTATTCTTTTTCTGTTCTAGAAGAAGATTTTATCAAGTCTATGCCTTTTTCTTTGGTGTTAAGAATAAACATATTGTAAATGTCTTGAATCGTTTCGCATAAATCAACGAATTCATAATTCAGTTTAATTTGACCGGCTTCAATTTTAGATATATCAATAATATCATTGATAATATTCATAAGCTGATTGCCGTTTTGTCTGATGATATGCAAGAATTGCTTTTTTTCTTGGGGATCAATATCTTCGTCCGCTATTAAATCGGAAAATCCAATAATCGAATTCATTGGCGTTCGGATTTCGTGACTCATATTGGCCAGAAAGGCTGATTTTAATTTTTCGCTTTCGATAGCCTTTTCTTTGGCTTTAAACAATTCGTGCTCGGCTTGTTTTATTTTGGTGATATCGCGCACTATGATTAGTAAATGCGGCTCGTTATTGTAATAAATCAGACGGCCTTTTGCATTGACAAAGAACTTATTCCCCGATTTTGTAATGTCTACCGATTCGCCTTCAAACATTTTCGAATAATCGTTGTCGAGATGATTTAGAACATCATCAAAATCGTGATTTTGTACGGGATGAATAAAGCGAGAAGTTTCTGTTTGCGAAAATTCATCATAAGAATAACCATACATTTGAGTGGCCATCTTGTTTACTTCAACAATCTCTTTATTCATATTGTAAATGATCACCCCATCCAATATGGATTCAAAAATATGACGATAGCGTCTCTCGCTGTTTTCCAGTGCTTTTCGTGCAATTTCGCGGTTTGTAATATCTCTGTTTACCAAGATTAACGACAATGGATTTCCTGCAGAATCGAGGAGAATTTTGGCCGTTAGCTCAATAGGAATGATTTGTCCGTTTTTGTTTAAACATTCAATTTTTCGCTGGTAAACACCCGTAACTTCAATGTCCGTTAAAATAACATCCAATTGATCTTGCGCCTGAATATCAGGATGCCACAACAGACTTATGTTCTGCTCTATTATTTCCTCGTTTTTATAACCAAACATGGCTTCAGCTCCGCCGCTCCATTCATTTATGTTGCCTTTAAAATCCGTTATCACAACACCATCGTTCATTTGTGATAGAATTTCGTTCGATTGCCTTAATTTTTCGCCTTTAATTATATCTTCAGAAATATCTGAAAGAACCCCATAAAAGGAAGTGATATTCCCTTCGGAGTCCATCTGAGCTGTGGTACGATCGCTTACCCATTTTATTTCGCCCGATTTGGTGATAATGCGATAGGGCTGATGCGTAAAATGACCTTTTTTTGATAAAGTGATTTCCTTTGTTTCTGTCCTTAATTTTTCAACATCGTCGGGATGTATAAAATGTTTGTAATTTAATTTTTTCGCATAAATTTCTTCTGCTGTATAGCCCAATAAATGCTCCGCATTTTCAGAAATAAATTCGATAGGACTATCCGTTTCGTTTCTCCATAAAATGGCGACAATTCCACTCATATTAAGAATACGGCTTGTTTCTTCTTTAGCCGAGATATCTTCACCGGAACTCAGCAGTCCAATGACTTGATTTTTTTCATTTCGAAGTAAACTATTTCGCCAAGCAATCAGTTTTTCTTTTCCGTTTGAAGTTCTGATTATGTTTTCAAAATAGGGGTAATCTTCGCTCTCTTTTGCTATTGAATTTTTAAATTGAGCGCTAAGCTTTTCTTGCATATTATTAGGGATAAACTCGGTAAACCAGTTTTTCCCTATAATCTCATTTTCTTTGGCCTCAATAACTTCGCATCCTTTTTTATTTATGGCCGTTATTTTACCTTCTGTATCGAGTGCAAGCATAATCATACCGGCCACTTCAAAATATTGCCTAGCGCGCTTATGCTCTTTCTCTATGGTTTTATTTGCAAGTACACGATCGGTTATGTCGAGCAATTGGGCAATGGTTTGTGGATTTCCGTCGGTTGTTGCTATTACCGACGAATGAATTTCTACTATTCTAATATCCCCGTTTTTACGACGAATTTCAAATTGATAATGCTGTGGAACTTCACTGCCTAATTGTCTGTCTTTATAGCGTTTGCCAACTAATAGAGCACTTTCGGGGGTAAGAATTTTACGGAAATCCATACCCAAAAGTTCGTCACTCGTATAGCCGGTGATAATTTCCATTTGATGATTTATATAATCGAAATTAAAACGATGGTCGATAATAACTATTCCTTCGTAAGAATTAGAAACGATGGCTTTGTATCGATTCTCTTTTTCGAATAATTCTGCTTGAATTTTTATAAAATTGTCGATATTCTTAGCAATAATTAAATAGTGTTGCTTTCCGCTTATTTCAATTAGTTTACTTGAAATAAGCAAGTGAATTTGTTGTCCGTTTTTTAATAAAAATATGCTTTTATGATTGACAATTTCTTTCTTATTTTCGAGTAATGAATTAAAGAAATTCCTTTCTTCGGGTGTTGCCCAAATCTTTAATTCCGTTGATGTTTTGCCAATAATTTCATCTCGACTAAAGCCACTCGCTTCAACAAATTTTTTGTTTACATCGATATAAATTCCTGTGTCGATATCTAAAATTGCCAGAAAATCGGGACTTTCCGTAAAAATAGTTTGGAATTTTTCTTCGCTTCGCTTGATTTCTTCCTGTGCTTCCTTAAATTCGGAAATATCTTTCGTAATCGTGATAATGTGTGGCTCCCCATTTAATTCTACAATGCTTGCAGAAATAAATGTGTTTAAAAGTGTACCGTCTTTCATGCGAAAGATGGTTTCGAAATTGGTTAGGTTATTGTCTTTTTTTAAACGCCGATAAAAACTTCTGTTCGAATTGTCATCCACCCAAATATTTATGTCTTCAGGGGTTTTTCCAATTAGCTCTTCTCTTTTAAATCCCGTATATTTGATAAAAACATCATTTACGTCCACAAAAGTCCCATCCGACACTTTATTTATTTGAAAAGCATCAGGGATATTCATAAACGCTTTTCTAAATTGTTCTTCTTTTTTTTCTAATAAACGTCGGAGTTCGTTTAGATCGGTAACATCTTTACTGTTAACGATTATATGCGGTTTGCCCAAATAATTAATTTTTCTGGCAGAAAGCAAGGACTCTCTGATCTGTCCTTTTTTTGTTCTGAATGCAGCCGGTAAATTTACAACGCTGCCCTCTTTTTCAATTTTATCAAGATACGTATTTCTGTCCGATTCGTTAACCCACATCCCCAATTCATAGGCCGATTTTGTTCTTAGTTCTTCTTCACTAAAACCCAAACCTTTTTTAAAGGTGTCGTTTATAAAAACAAATTTCCCATCCGAAATTCTACTAATAGTAATAGAATCAGGACTTAGTGCAATAATCTCTTTAAATTGTTGCTCTTGATTTTTTAATTCCGTGATGTCTTCCGTGGCTAATATTCCGGTAAACTTATTTGTGTCGATGTCGTGATGAACATGCAGTTTTAAACGAATAAATTTGATTTTTCCGCTACTGCTTATCAACTCACTATCCGCAGAATACGAATCGCTTTCCTGATAAAGTTTACCCATGTATTCAACCAGAACCGCGTATGTATTTTTTGTAAAAAAGCGAGAATAATCGTAAATATCCTCAACCGAATCGGCTTCGCATAAGTTAAGTACCGCCTGGTTTACCCTTTTTATTTTGCTTAATGAAATGAAAGTATTGAGCTCTTCCGGATGCTGTTTTAGGTAGGCGGATAAATCATCAATTTTTTGTTTTTTCAGTTTTTCAAAATAAAGAAACAAAGCTGTATAATCGAATTCCCATAAAGGAATTGGGTTGTATTGAAATAGGAGTTCAAGTGAGGATGTATAATTTGAGCTATTCATGAAATCTTGGTTCAAGAAAAATAATGTGTAAAAATAAATGCGTGTGCAAATTACAAATATTCCTTATAAAAGAAGGCGGATTCCTGAATATCATTTTAATCTTCAAAAGGTAGAATTTGCGAGTTATCTTCAAAATTTGTAGCCAATACAGATGTTTTTCCCTCTTCCAAGCCTTCGATATTATCCACGTTTTTTAGTTTCCGCTCCATGGCACGTGCGCGTGTATTGGTTAATGTGTCTAAAGTACCGGCTGCTGTATTGATTTGTTTATGTGCTTTTTCGAGAGCAGAGGAGAATTTACCGAATTCGGTTTTAACTTCCTCTAAAACCTTCCATACTTCGCTGCTTCGTTTTTGAACAGCTAAGGTACGGAATCCCATTTGCAAACTGCTTAAAAGTGCCGACAATGTTGTTGGTCCGGTTACCGTGATATGGTATGTGCGCTGCAGAAGCTCAAAAATTCCGGGATGACGCAATATTTCGGCATAGAGTCCTTCAACAGGTAAAAACATAATCGCAAAATCGGTGGTGTTTGGTGGGTCTAAATATTTAGAACTGATATCTTTCGCAAAACTTTCTATGGCTTTTAATAAAGCTTTCTGACATTGCTCAATCACTGTTTTATCACCCAATTCAAAAGCATCGATTAAACTGTTATACGATTCCAAGGGGAATTTAGAATCGACCGGCAACCAAACCACTTGATCGCTCGATTTTCCAGGCAATTTAATAGCATATTCCACATTGGCTTGGCTCCCTTTTTTGGTCGCCACATTTTGAGCGTATTGGTCGGGCGTTAATATCTGTTCTAGAATATTTCCCAGTTGATATTCGCCCATTATACCTCTTGTTTTTACATTGCTTAAGACTTTTTTCAAGTCGCCAACACCTGTTGCTAAAGTTTGCATCTCGCCTAAACCTTTATGCACTTGCTCCAAACGATCGCTCACTTGTTTAAAGCTTTCGCCCAATCTTTTTTCAAGCGTAGTTTGAAGTTTCTCATCCACGGTATTGCGCATCTCGGTAAGTTGCGCCGTATTGTCGCTGCGAATGTCTTTCATTTGTTTTTCAACGGTTTCTTTTAGTTCTTGCTGACTGTTTTTTGATTGTTGATTGAGGTCGTTGAAATTGTTGCGCATCTTTTCCGAAAAATCGTTTAAAGTCTTTGTAAGCTTATCTTCGAAACTGCTAAGACTTTTGCTTAATTCGGCGCGATTTTCTTTTGAATCTACCGCTTGCGTCTCGCGAAATGCCGTAAAATGGACTTGCATTTTTTCAGTAAAACTCAAAAGTGATTTTGAAAATTGATCGAATTCTGTCTTTTGCATTTGTATAGATTCAACGAGCCTTTTTAATAAGCTGTCTTGCAGATTTTTAAAAAGTTCGTTAATCTCTTTGCGGTTTTCGATATTGAGCTCGCGCGTTTCCCTTCGCATCTCAGCCAAATCTTCTTTCAAGCTGCGTTTAAATTCGTCAAAAGCATAATCACTTTGTGGCTTGTTTCCGTATTTATAGACCAAAAAGAGAAGAACAAGCATCAAGCCCAGAATGATATAAATTGCAATGTTTTCCATAGAAAATTTAAATAAAAATAATAATCTCCTTTGTGTTCCTTTGTGCCTTTCTTAGTGTGCCTTAGTGGTTAATTTTTTTAATTTTTATTTTACACAGAAGTACGCAAAGTGTTTATCACTCCCGAGGGGTTGCCTTTGGTAAAAGGTACACAGAGGGAAAGTGATTAATAGAAGCTAAAATTACATAAATTTTTCGATAATGCTGCGGAAGTAATCACCCCTTTCTTCAAAATTTTTAAACTCATCATAGCTTGCAGCAGCAGGCGATAATAAGCAAATGGATGTTTTGTTTTGTCGAACGATGTCTTTGAGGTGTTTTTCGATGTGCTTCAGCTTTTCGATATAGACGATTTCAAAGCTTTTAGAATCAGATAATTCGCTTTGCATTCTTTTTCCGGCAGGACCGATAAAGAAGATTTTTTCCAAGGGATAAGCACTTATAAAATCGTATAATTTTTGGTAATTCAAAGTGCGGTCGAGCCCGCCTAAAATCAAATAATTGACGGTTTTTAGAGCTTTTAATGCTTCTATGGTGGCTTCCGGAATAGTAGAAATGGAATCGTTATAAAAAACCACTTCGTTTATTTTTCCGATAAACTCGATGCGATGGGGCAGGGGTTTGAACGTTTTTATGCTTTCTAAAAGTAAATCGGTGTTTAAATTTAAAGCCGTTCCCAAATTCAATAAAGGAATGCAATTTTTGAGTTGATGCAAGCCTTTTAAATAGCGCATTTCTGTTAATTCAAGTAATATCGAATTGCTTGAGCGCGATAGAATGGCTTGGTCTTTTATTTCATAAGCAGAAACGCTTGGTTTTTTCTCAATGCTTT
Source organism: Bacteroidales bacterium (assembly GCA_041592395.1). Lineage (GTDB taxonomy): Bacteria > Bacteroidota > Bacteroidia > Bacteroidales > UBA12170 > UBA12170. The sequence goes on from JBFHQD010000085.1 coordinate 7,187, forward strand.
CTAAAACAAACTTTTCATTGCTAGCGTCACCTAAAAAAAAGAAATCGTTTTCCGATTGAAATTTAGCAATATTCAGTTTTGCCTTGAAGTAATTTTCTGAAGTTTTAAAATAATCCAGATGCTCGGGAAATAGGTTCAACAGTACAGCGTATTTTGGACTAAATCGCGTGTATTCCAACTGATGCGCCGAGAGCTCGAAAACAATTAATGTCTCTTTTTCTATTTTATCCCAATAATCGAAAGCGGGTTTGCCAATATTCCCAATCAAAATCACTTGCTTTTCCTGATCGCTTAATATCTTATAAAGCAAACTCGAAGTTGTGCTTTTTCCTTTGGTGCCGGTTATGCCAATAATTTGATTGTGAAAAGCTTGAATAAATAAATCGGTTTGAGAAAAAAGGGAGTTGCTATCCAATTGACAATCAGTAGGAAGTTTTATCCCTGGCGACTTAAGCACGAAATCTTCTTTTTGTAGTGCATTCAAATAAGATTTTCCGGTGCTGATTTCTAATTTAAGTGTATTTTCAGGCGGTATAATTAGCGGATGATTTTTTATTTCTGTGTTTTGATCAGCAATTAAAAAGCGATGTTTTGGAAAATGATGCTTTAAAAAGCGAAAAGATGACTGTCCTTCCATGCCAAACCCCAGAATGACTATCCTTTTGTTTTGTATGAGTGCGGGTAAAATATTTAACATGTGCTCAGCTTTTTCTTGAGTATGATTACCAGAAATTCGGGTAAAAAATGTGCGTTGTTCCAGTCTTTTAGTGCCTTTTTAAAGCGAGCATCATTCGGATTATCTGTGGAGACCTGATTTATTACGATCGCACTGGATGAATAATCATTATGTTGAATGGCCTGATATAATGCCAGATTCACTTCGTCCACAGTGCCAACACATTCGAAAGGTTTCGTCGCTGTTAATCCTTGCAATTCTTTGAGTACAGGAGCTAAAGAAGATTTTGCAATTAAATTTTCGCCCAACATTGCTGTTAACTTTTGTTCGGGCAGAAAAGGCGCTAGCATAATATAGGTAAATAAACATTTTGAACAATTGCCACACCACGAATCGGTTTTGCTGCCCACATTGCAGGAGCGAAAACTAAAATGATGCTTGTCTAATTGAGCAAACAAACAAGCAATTTGAAGCTCGGAAAGGGGGCGAAGGAAACTGAAATACTCAATTTCCGGACTTATGTATTTTTTATAATAGCTGCGAAAATCAGCTTCAAATTCATAGGTTTTGGAATATTGATGATTCACATGGCTTCCGGGTACCGACGCTTCGTTGGCGCTCGATTCGTTGGATAGTGCAATGTATTTCGATCGTGTTAGATAAGCCTGAAGCAGCGAAGTAAAAGCCAGCATCGCCGAAAAAGGAGTATGTCCATTTAAATAACCTTGTTCGTTAAGTCGGAGCAAGGTTTTATCTATACTGCGTTTTGCAACAAGCAGATTCGATTCAGAAATGCCACTTTGTTTTACCGTATTTAAACTGGCTCCCCGCGGATTGATAATAAAAGGATACAATTCGTGTCCCGACGCTTTTAGTAGTTCCAAACTAACGGCCGAGTCTTTTCCTCCGCCAATTGGGACAATAATTCGCTCTTCTAGCGGAGAAAAATTCGCCCGAACTGATCTATCGGAAGTGGATGAGATCTGCATAAAATCGTCTAGCGTGGTTTCGATTTCATTAACATAGAAAAATTCACCCAAACCGTTCCAGTACAATTTTTTCCAAAAGCGGATTTGATGTTCATCCAAAGAATAGGGTTTGATGATCACTTTTGAAGGACAAGCCGCTTTCCAATAGCTGATCAACTCGACCATGCCCATATGAAAAAGGAGGTTTTCTAGTATTTCGACTTGGAAATCTTCTTTATTTATGGACGAAGGAAGTGGTAAATGAAGTGTTGGCTCAAAGCGAATAAGAGAAGAATTTGCCAAGGATATTCCTTCTAAAATAAATACAAAACGAACGATAACCTCTTTATTATTAATGGTATATTCAAAATTTTCGTAAATAAATGTGGGGTGTAAATCTCGGTATTTTAAGAAGTCTTTTTGTCTGTTTGGCATTCTTTTTTTGCTTGGTATAATTTTTGGTATAAAGATAAATGGATTTTTAAACCGAAAATGAAGAAAGAGCATTTTTCTCTTAAAACGTTTTTTTTTAGTAAGTAAAAAATGAAATCGACAAATATAGAACCGGCACGAGGAACCATACTGATATCAGAACCTGGTTTGCATGATTTTTATTTTGCACGCTCGGTGGTTTTATTGGCCGAACATAACGAAGAAGGATCGTTTGGAATAATTTTAAACAAACCGGTGGATATTCGTTTCAATGATATTGTAAAGGATTTTCCGCCTTTCGATGGCAAAGTTTATTTGGGAGGTCCTGTGAGTACCAAGAATTTATTTTACCTCCATACCAAAGGCGACCTTATCGAAAATAGTCAACCATTAGGTAAAGATTTATTCTGGGGCGGAAATATCGAAGATGTAAAAATGCTTTTAGATAGCAAAGTGCTGACTCCGGAATCGATTCGTTTTTTTGTGGGTTATTCCGGATGGACAGCCAATCAGTTAAACGATGAATTAAAAATAGACTCTTGGCTCGTGGCTCAAGCCAATTATAAAAAATTGATTGCTTACAATCCCAAGGAGATGTGGAAAAATGCTTTAATCGATTTAGGCAGTGAATATGCATTATGGGCTAATTTCCCAATCGATCCGGGATTGAATTAATAAACGAATCTTACAAATAAATTTTTCCTAGTGTCTTCGTGCCTTCGTGGTGGATTTTTTTTAACCACAGAGACACAGCGGCACAAGGTTTAGATCCAAAGGAAATAACAGCATCAGGCTCCAATTTCTAATCTTATAAACAAACTAATCCTAGTGTCTTCGTGCCTTCGTGGTGGATTTTTTTTAACCACAAGGACACAGCGGCACAAGGTTCAGTTCCAAAGGAAATAACAACATCCGGCTCCTATTTCGAATCTTATAAACAAACTAATCCTAGTGCCTTGGTGCCTTCGTGGTAAAAATTAGCAAAGTACACCCAGGAATAATGACATCCTATAAAAACGCCATACACCACCAATCTCAAAAAAAATCACTTCGATTCGTAATTGTAGAAAAAAAGTGTATATTTGTATTAGTTCAGCTCGTAAACGTAGAAAAAACGATGTTTTTACTAAACGACTGAATATTAGTCCATTAATTGGACAAGATCAGTTCATTGTATTTTTCAGTATGAATTAGTAAATGTAGCAAAAACGACTCGTTTTGTATTCATTTGATTCGTAAACGGGGTAAATCCACTCTCATTTTTGAGATTTTTTCCGTTATATGGACAAAGCGCTTCAAATGGCATAGACAATAGGGCATTTATTAATTATCTGAAAAACAACGTATTGTAAACTATTTATCAACTTTGGAACAGTATTTGTATATACTATTTCAATCTAAAGAATTAGAAATTAATTGACTTAAACAAACTTTACAACGACTAAGGAACAAACTAATTAAAACTAACATTAAGGACTATAAAAAAAACAAACAACATTTTTTAGAATCAACATTTTTCGCAACATCCTTTTTATAGCAAATGGATTGGGATTAATTGACTTGGCAACTGGATTGTAATAACTAGTAATGACTATTAAAACTTGTATAACTAAAATTAATTGAAACAATAAAAACAATCTATTCTTTAAATTACGCAGAACTAGGATCATAACACTTGTGTATTATGAACTAGCATGCAATGACTAATTAAATAACTAATAATAACTAAAATTAATTACCATGAGAAAAGTCGTATTTTTATTAATTGCTTCCTTGGCTATCGCTTTTACAGCTTGTAACAAGGAAAAAATCAACAAGGTAAATCCAGCCGATATATCGGTTAATTTGGATAAAGCCGCTCTTCAGCAACGTGTCGAGATGATCAATGCTCCACTTGCTTTAAATACTTTTAAATCTAGTGCTGATGTAACTCCAGTTCCAGAATTATGGGCAATTGCAAAAATTGCTGCAGGTGATAGAACTTATTCTGTTTATCATTGGGTTGATGTAGACGGTGCGCCAACTATGTATCGTACAACTGCAACCAATGTAGCACCGGTTGTTACTATTCCTGCTACGCCTACAGTACCTCAGCATGATATTACGCTTGTTGCCAATACTACTGATTTTCCACCTGCTGGTGAAGAATCTATTACCGCTACATTGAGTATGACCGGTGCTGGTGTTGGTACTAATAATGGTCATCAATATGCTTATTTTACTTCACATGTACGTGGAGATGTATTTGGTGGTGAAATTTTTGTAGTACGTTACGATGATTCAGATGATGATAATATCGAAGCTGAAGTATCTATCTTTGATAATACCGCTGATTATAACGACCTTACTATTGATGCTAATACTACTTTATGGGTAGGTGGTGACAATAATGCAAGAGGTGCAGTTATTAGAAACGCTACTTTAGACGATTTACATACTTTATATGGAGTTGGAGATGCGCAGCAAGCTAGTGCTTTGAATTTCTCTATGACTGAATACAATATGCCATTATTAGGCCCTTCTTGTAATTCTGTATCTATTTTTGGTGATCAATTGTGGGTTGTTGCCGGTGGTACATCCTATGGTGGAATTGCTGTAATGGATAAAGCAGATGACACTCGTTTATTTACTCGTTCTGATCGCGCTAATGCCAAGCATTTTGATATGGGTGAAACCGATAATGGTTCTGGATTTTATGGAGCATTTTTATGGGGTGATGGTGATTTCTATAATGATAAATCTAACTTACGTATTTTTAATACTTCAGCTGGACCATTTGCTTATACAGATTACTTAGCTGGAGATTATGGTGATGTTACCTTTGAAGGTAAAAATGCTATCGATGTTGATGATGATGATGCAGCAGTTGGTGGAACTCAGCACATTTATTTAGCAATGGGTGCTGATGGTGTAAAAAGAGTTGGTACTGATGGTGTTGTAACACATTCTTTCAACGGATTAGATACTTTTGGTGGAACAGGTTTAGCTAATGGTTTAGTGGTTCATGGCGATTTTGTATACGTTGCTTGGGGCGCTTCTGGATTAGTTATCCTTAATAAAGCTGATTTAACTCTTGCCGGTCAATACAACGGTATTGGTTCTTGTAACTATGTTGCAGTTGATACTGATGGAGCCGAAGATATTTTATGGGCTGGATTTGGTACTGGTGGCATGATTATGTTGAAATTTGTTGATGATGTTCAATAGTCTTTAAATGACTAGATGTTTTAGAAACATTATCAAATAAACTTAAACTCGTATTAGTTAAAATGCCCTGCAATCGCGGGGCATTTTTTTTGTCTCAACTTTAGTGATGCGATGACTTTAAGTTCATCGTATCACTTACTTAGGCAAGAGTCAGTTTAGTAATCCGATGAACCCAAGTCATCGGATTACTTTTTTTAGGCAAGTTTATCGTATCACTTTTCAATGTATGCAGTTTTTAGTAATCCGGTGAACCCAAGTCATC
>JBFHQD010000086.1:0-12447 GCA_041592395.1 Bacteroidales bacterium
CGTGCGGCATCCTATTCATTTCGATGAAATAAAAGTCGATTCTGCATACCAAACCATCGCCCAAAGCGAGATTTTTGCTGATGATTTTTTCACTTTAAGTCCGGAGTTTTATTTTAGAGGCTATGCCAAATTAAAAGCGAGCAGAAAATTACTCGAATTTGACGGTGGTTTTAAAATTGCCAATGCCTGCTTAAAAGATCAAAGCTGGATCAAATTCAAGTCGGTTATCGATCCTGAAGACCTTCGTATTCCTGTCGATATTCAGCCCATTGTTCCCGACATCAGTCGCCAGCAAAAATTTGTAGGATTCTATTATTCGGATACAAAAAAAGAAATTTATCCTGCTTTATTCGCAAATAAAACAGAATATTACGACCCCGCTTTGCTCAGCGCTCATGGTTATATTAAGTATGACGAAAACAGTAAAGAATTTAGGATTTCCTCCATGAATAAATTGAGTCAAGCCATACTTCCTGATGATTATTTAAGTTTAAATACGGTTAATTGCAGCACGTATGGCGAAGGTGAAATTAAGCTTAATCTCCATTTTCCGGAGTTGAAAATGAAAAATTTTGGCACAATTACAGCCGGTAATACACCGGTTCATTTACGTATGGGATCAGCCATCGACTTTCATTTTTCGAATGATGCCTTAAAACGAATGGCTGATCAATTTTTAAGTGGAGATCGAAACGATGTAGACAATAGCAGCCCCTTTTATTCAAAAATGATCGCCGGCTTTTTAGGAATAGACGAAACCGAACAGTTTATGAGTCAACTGATCATGGGAAATCTGCGTCGCACACCAAGTCAGCTGCAACATACTTTTATGTTAAACGATCTTAAATTGAAATGGAATTCGCGCATAGAAGCTTATATTAGCCAAGGCGATATTGGAATTGAAACTATTGGTAAATATCATATCCACGCCTTAGTAAAAGGAAAAGTTGAAATTAAAAAGAGTCGCATTGGCAATGAAATAACGCTGTATTTTGAAAATCAGAACCACTGGTATTTCTTTAAATATGCCAATCATGTGATGCAAGTTCTATCATCGGACGAAGTTTTTAATGAAATCATACAATCGGATGTGGAATCGAAAAGCGAAAAAAACAGATTAAAGAAAGATAGAAAAACAGGAAAACAATCTCCTTATCGTTATATATTGAGTAAAGATTATGTAAAAGATGATTTTTTAAAACAATTAAATACGAATTAATGGAAAGCAATTACACATTTATTCTTGGCATTGTACTCGCTTATTTATTGGGAGCTATTCCCACATCCGTTTGGGTGGGGCGAATTTTTTATAAAACCGACATTAGAAAGCATGGGAGTGGCAATGCCGGCGGAACAAATACCGTGCGCATTTTAGGATGGAAAGCAGGAATTCCGGTCATCCTTTTCGATATTTTCAAAGGCTGGTTTGCCGTTTTTTATCTCCCCGATTTATTTCCCGAAACTTCCCTTCTTCCACACGATTACCTTTTGATTAGCTATGGTTTGGCTGCCGTTATCGGTCATGTTTTTCCAATTTATGTTGGTTTTAAAGGCGGAAAAGGTGTAGGCACTTTGGCCGGTGTTGGCCTCGCCCTTTTTCCCTTGGCTATTTTGGCCGCTCTGGGTGTTTTTCTTCTTGTAGCCATTCCCACGCGATTCGTTTCGTTGGGTTCTATTATTGCTGCAATTTCGTTTCCTATATTTCTTATATTTGTATTTGGCGAAACATCGACTCCGGTTTTAGTACTGGGCTTTTTTGCTAGCCTTTTTATCCTGTTTACACATCGCTCGAACATTAAGCGATTGCTAAAAGGAGAAGAAAATAAGTTTTCCGTGAAACACATGAACAAACAATAGAAAGATAAATTGGGCATCAGATTTAAATATAGATTTTTATTCCTCTTACTTGGTATATCGCTAATTTTACCTTGCTCTCTTAGCGGTCAATCAGGCTTTCGAAACGAGAGCGAAATGAAAACTCAAGCTGCGGCCTATTTCGCAAGCGATCAATTTAGTCTTGCTTTTCCATTGTATTCACAACTTTTAAGTCTCGATCCGGAAAATCCGGAACTCAATTATCATTTTGGGGTTTGTTTGCTCTATTCCAATGGCAGCAATACCGAAGAATCTATTCATTATTTAGAAAAAGCCATAAATAAAATTCCCGAAACGGATTTATACTATCATTTGGCAGTAGCCTACCATTTGAACTACTTTTTTACGGATGCCATTTACAATTATCGAAAATACCTTCAATTGGCCAAAAATAAAGCACGTAAGGAATACGATGTTAGCCGTAAAATTGCAATGTGCCAAAATGGAATTGATTTATTGAGGGCAGTGGACGATTTGTATGTTATTGAAAAATCAGAGGTTGATAAAAAAGCATTTTACCGCTCTTATAATCTGATGGACTATGGCGGACGAATTCTCAATCTCCCCGATGCGTTCTTGAATAAAGCCGATCTTAAAAGCAAAGACGACCATATTGCCTATTTTAATCCCGATGCCAAGCTGCTCTTTTATGCCGTTGATAATAAAGACCAAAAAGACATTTATTACCGAATTCAACAAAAAGACAAGGAATGGTCGCCCGCTATTGCGCTAAGTTCAACAATAAACACAGAATACGACGAAGATTATCCAATATTTATGCCCGACGGCAAAACGCTGTATTTCAGCTCTAAAGGACATAATACGATGGGCGGTTACGATATTTTTCAAAGTGTATTCGACAGTATTACCGGACAATGGAGCAATCCCATTAATCTCAGTTTTCCATTCAATACCCCTGCCGATGATATTCTGTTTATTACCAATGCCGATGAAACTATTGCTTGGTTTGCTTCCAATAGAAGCTCCGACGAAAACAAAATATCCGTTTACAAAGTGGGCATTATTAAAAAAGACAATCAAACTGCCGATTTAGCAAAAGTTTACAGCAAAGAGATTATTTCGGATAATGATTTGGGAAGAATTAAAAATATGGCTTCGCTCGATATCAATATTTCAGCGAAAGATTTTCAGGAAATCCCTGTTCAAAAAACGGCAAAACTCGAGGTTCTGACAAAAAACGATGCGAATCGAATATCGCAAAATATACGACAAGCAAACCTAATCAATGTCGACCGACAAATTGATGTTCGAAAATCGCAAGAGCAGCTTAGCGACAGCATTAAAAATATTATTTTAACTATCGACGCCAATCTCGAAACGCTAAAATCACAATTCCTTCAGACACAGAATCTGGCGAACACAAAAGCCGGAAATGCACAACAAGAGTATGCAAAACTAAAAACGCAACTCGAAAAAGTTCAAAAAGAGAGTGCTGTTAACAGAAAGAAAGATTTACTGAAAGAGGCTAATAAATTTCTATTTAGGGCGCTTCGCTATGATTTTGAAACGAACAAATTCAGAAGTGTTGAACAAGCAATTGATAATCAAATTGAAGCAAGGCGCGAATTATTAACGCAAGCTTCGGCTATATTTGGCGATATCCAAAAAAATATAGTAACACAAAATGATAGGGAAGCTCAAAAAAACAGGATTCGGCTGAACAATCTTATCAATCAAGCCGATACATTAACCGATTACACCAAAATCATCAATTATGCTAAAGGAGAATTTTACAAATTAAGCTATCCCGCCAATTTAGCAAACGAACGCACTTTCCTTGTCTATCAGTTGGAAGATGAAAATCGAAATTCGCCTATTGTTGCACTAAATATTCGATATGCCGGCTTAATTCCTGAATTGAAAGCCGATGTGGCAAGCGGTATAGCAACAAGAAACGAGCCTGCTGTTCGCAATACAGAACAAAACGTTCCGGCTTCACTCAACCCAAGTGCAACAACTACATTTCCGACGAGCTCGGGCTTTTCGGATGATGCCAAAGAGCATATTAGACAAGAATTATCCGTATTAAATAAGTTGCAAACGGAGCGACTGGATTGGCTCAAACAGCAATCGGCCATTCTTACAAAAAAAGCGAGCGAGAAGTTAGACGCATCGAATATCGCCTTGCTCGAATTCGAAAAAACACGCGATCAATACAATAAAGGACTGATTAACGATAAAAACAGCGTCATTGCAAAACAAGAAAAATCGCAAGAACTGCTTTATCAATCGCTTGCTATTATTGGATTAGCAGAAAAAACAGACTCCATATATAAAGTCGAGCTCAAAAGAAGCGAACAATCTACAGATCAAATATTTAGAATTGAGCAAGCACTGAAAAATAATGCAGTAGAAAATGCAAAAGATCTTCTTATTGCTTTTGAGAAATCGCTCGACAATCCTATTTTTAATCGGAAAAACTTGGTTTTAGATTGGATTAATACGAGTGTTAATGCCATGCCATCGAAAAAACAAAAAGCGGATATTGCGTTTGAAAATGCACAAGCCTTAACCGATGAATCGATGCAACTCACGACGGAAGCGGAAGATTTAAATGAAAAATCCAAAGCCAAATCGAACGCCTTTAAACGGAGACAAATTACCATAGAAGCGGAGAAAAAAGAAAATGAGGCCAAACAAAAACAAGCGGAAGCCGCAAAATATTTAGCCACTGGAAATAAACTATACGAAGAAATTAAGAAAGCGGAAGCGATCCAAAAAATCAGCAATGAATTTTCCGACCCCATTTATTTAGCACAAAATACCAACCTTATTATTAATCCGGAAAAACGCTTATCCGAGTTAAATGCGCGACTCGAAGCTCGTGAACAAAGTCCAACAACGATTGTCGAGACAAAAACAAACACAATAGTACAAGACGATGGACCAAAGCTAAACTTAAGCAGGCTTCCGAAAATGAACGATTTAATAGCCTATAGAACCAAACAATTTATTGGTCAGTTATTGGCCGAAGAATTGGATGTTAACAAACGCGAAACCGTTTATTTGTTAGAATTAGGTAAAACACTAAACCGAGAAGATTCTCGTGCTAATCTGCAAAAAATTGCGCAACTCAGAAAAGAAGCCGACTCTTTACAAAACGCTTCTATCGCAGCATTTAACGAAGCAGGAAAAATCTATAATCAACTTTCGCCCGATGATAAAGAAGCCGCAGATAAAGGCAATAACGATTTCGAAAATTACCTTAAAAATATACGGAATCGGATTGCTGAACTCTTGGATGAAGTTACACAGTTAGGCAAAAAAGTTGCCGAATCAAAAACAGCAAAAGACAAAGAATCTCTTAAAAAACAAGCCGAAGAAAAAGAGCAAATTGCGATGTACCTTATCCTCGAGGAATTCGATATTATTGCACGCAGAAATAAACAAACCTTAAGAAAAAATGCTTTAATAATTGATAAGCTTGCGCTCGAAAACAAAGACAATCAAGAACAAAAATTGATGAAGGCGGTATTTGATCAAATTAATCATTTTGTTCAATTGGCAGAAAATCAACGCGCTAAGGCCAAAGGCGAAGAGCTTTCCTTTGCTTTACAAAGAGTTCTCCTACAAGATGCATTTTCGTATGAATCAAGTGCTTTAGACTTACAACTCGAGGCCATCCGCATGATGCGCGAAAAAGATACCCAAAGTATGTTGGCTTATCAACCCCAAAGCAAACAAAACGTAATTCCAAAAACGCAGACAACAGCAATTTCGACTCCGGTAGTTGAGTCCGCAAGACTAACTCAAACAAATCAAAATACAAGTTTAGCTTCAACTAATAATACAAGCAAAAAAGACACAAAACCGGCGAATAATACAATTGAAAAGCCGTTGGTAAATACAACATCAATAAAAGAAGAAAAACCGCTTGTTGTTGCCGCAAAAGAAAATAGTGAGCCCGCACAACAAACAGATAATAAGAGTAGCAATACAAATTCTGTATTCAGTAAACCCCTTTCCAATACTATTGCGTCAGCAACTGTCTTCCCAAATGTGAGTCTAAGTCAAGATCCAAGCGGAACTCAATTTAGTGTTCAGATAGCTGCAATCAGCGGATTAAAAACCACCCATTCATTTCTGAATGTGATCGAATTATTTGCTATAAAAGACCCCAATAGAGATTTGTACCGTTATTTTTCAGGGAAATTCACTTCGCTTAAAGCCGCTGTAATTCGGAGAAATGCATTGCGCAAACAAGGTTATGCCGATGCCTTTATCAAGAGTTGGAAAGATGGAAATACGGTGAGTTTAATCGAAGCAGCAGGAAAAATTGACGACGCCACTTTGGCTTTGATGAACGAAACGAGTATCACAATTCCTAGTCAATATAAACATATCAATTTTGCAGCCACAAATATTTCTCAACTGACCGGCGTATATTATTCGGTGCAAGTGGGTGTGTATAGCAAACCCCGTTCTTCGGCTAATTTATTCGGGATAAAACCTTTGTATCACGATCGGATGAAAAATGGCTATTGGGTTTATTTCAATGGAATATATAAAACCATAGCGGATGCTGAAAAGAACAAAACCAGTGTGCGATCAAAAGGTATTCCCGATGCTTTTGTTGTGGCGTTTAATCAAGGCGAAAAGGTGAGTTTAGTCAATGCACGAAAAGCCTTAAATGCAGGAAAATCTTTTCCGGCTTCAAACGACATTATCATTCTAGAAGATGCAGCCAACAAAGTGGATGCTGAATTAAATACCATATCCGGCCAAAGTGCAACGACAACACCCAAAAACAAAACCTATCGCATTCAAATCGGTGTATTTAGTCACGCCGTTTCCTTTGATTGGGTATTGAACAGATTAGGGCGATCGCAAGTGAAAATTGATTATTACGTGAATGCTTCCGGAAAATACATTTATTCTATTGGCAGTTTTAAAACTTACGACGAAGCGTCTGCCTTCAATTCGAATGAGGTGAAAAAGATTATAAAAGATGCTTTTGTGGTTACTTTTGAAGACGGGAAAAGAGCAAACTTCTCCAAATAAATCAACCAAAAAACTGTTTATTCTTTTTTTTGAGCAAAAATAAACATCTAAAATCTAGCGCCTATTGCTTATTTGATATTGCTGCGTTTCACCATAGGCTGCACATTTTTTTGAGCTGGTGCAAGAAGAACTAAGCAAAGCGAGAATAAACAAGCTTGCTAAAAAAACCAAAGTGTGTTTTATTTTCATAATTCTAAGCGTTTCGAAAAGCTAAAATAAACAATGTTTTTTATTTACAGATAAAAAAGTATTTCGAGTCGGGCGAACCTTTCCTGATTATCTCTTCTTTTTTTTGGATTTTCAATTCCGTGTGGTTTAAATAAGAATTGTAATTTTACAAGCCGAAGGAGATTACTATGACAGAGAAAAAGCCCCTTATTGACGAAAGTTGGTATCAAGTTCTAAAAGAAGAGTTCGAGAAAGATTATTTTAGAAACCTAAAAAACTTTCTCGTTGAAGAAAAAAAGAAGCATACCATCTATCCTCCCGGAAATCAGATTTTTGCTGCTTTCGACTCCACTCCTTTCGATAAGGTAAAAGTGGTTATCTTAGGTCAAGATCCCTATCATGGTCCCGGACAAGCCCACGGACTTTGTTTTTCTGTTAATGCAGGTGTTAAACATCCGCCTTCGCTCCGTAATATTTACAAAGAAATTGAAAATGAATTAGGAATAGTTTATCCTAAAAGTGGCTCACTTATTCCTTGGACAAAGCAAGGCGTTCTACTAATCAATGCTACTTTAACCGTTAGAGCCCATCAAGCCGGATCTCATCAGAAAAAGGGGTGGGAACAATTTACGGATGCCGTTATTCAAAAACTCTCCGAACAAAAGTCGGGATTAGTCTTTTTGCTATGGGGAAGTTTTGCCATCTCAAAATCGAATTTGATCGACCAAAGCAAACACCATATTTTAAGCACCGTACATCCTTCGCCACTATCGGCTCATCGGGGATTTTTCGGAAGCAAACATTTTTCTAAAACCAACGAACTCCTCAGTCGAAACGGAATCGCTCCCATCGACTGGCGTGTCGAAAAATAAGGCCCCATGCAAGAATGGATCGAACTTAAAGGTGTAAGCCAAAACAACCTAAAGCATATTTCACTCAAACTTCCTAAAAACAAGTTTATTGTCATTACAGGAATATCCGGTTCCGGAAAATCATCTCTGGCTTTTGATGTGATAAATAACGAAGGACGTCGAAACTATTTTATCAACCTTTCCGGTCATGCACGGAAATTTATCGATAAAATGGAAAAACCAAAAGCAGAAAGTATCCGAGGACTGACACCCACAATAGCCGTTTCGCAAACGCAAAACAATCATAGTCCGCGTTCTACTGTTGGAACTCTATCCGAAATTTACGATTTACTCCGTTTGTTATTTGCTCGAATTGGGAAATCAGAAAACCAATCACTCGAAATAAATCGCAGCCTTTTTTCTTTTAACAGTCCCGAAGGAGCTTGCCCCAATTGCAATGGTTTAGGTTTAGAAGATAAAATAGATCCTGAACTGCTGATCGAAGATGCAAATAAAAGCTTACGCGATAGAGCTTTTAAAATCACCAATCCGCAAGGCTATATTATCTATTCGCAGGTAACGATGGAGGCTTTGGAACAAGTTTGTCAGGCCCATGGCTTTAGCGTGGATATTCCATGGAAAAACTTGTCTGACGAGCAAAAAAATATCGTCTTAAACGGAAGCGATCGTATTACGATTCCCTATGGAAAGCATACCCTCGAATCGCGAATGAAATGGGCCGGAATAACAGCAAAACCTAGAGAAGAAGGCTATTATAAGGGAATACTTCCCGTTATGAATACGATTTTAAAACGCGATCGAAATCCGAATATTTTACGATTTGCCAAAACTCAAGTTTGTAGTCAGTGCGAAGGCAAACGACTTTCTGATGAAGCCTTGAGCGTGACTATCGACCATTACACGATAGCCGATTTATCCGATCAAAACCTGAATGAACTCAGCATCACTTTACAAAATTTAAAGCTTTCGCAAACCCAAAAAGCCATTGCCGAAAAAATTATCCAACCCATTCAAGACCGCATACAATTAATTGGGGAACTGGGTCTCTCCTATTTGAATTGTTCGCGAAGCGCCAATTCACTCTCAGGTGGCGAAATTCAACGCATGCGATTGGCAAAACAAATTGCTTCCGGTTTACGCAATATCACTTTTGTTTTTGATGAGCCTTCGGCGGGCGTTCATCCTCTGGTGAATGAAAAAATCATTCAAAAATTAAAAGCGTTGGCTGAGCACGGAAATACTGTTATAACCGTCGAGCACGATGAAGATACGATGCGCCAGGCCGATTGGATCGTCGAAATTGGTCCTTTGGCCGGAATTCATGGCGGTGAAATTATTTTTAATGGCACAAAGGAAGATTTTCTCAAATCAAATCATTCCTCGCTAACACTTGATTATCTGCAAAAACGAAAACGGCTTCATCTTCCTTTTAAAATCAACAAAAAAGAAAACACTTTTTCTCTTGTAAACGCATCAATAAATAACCTTAAAAATATTCGCGCTGATTTTAAATACAATCAGATGAATGTAATAACGGGGATTTCAGGAGCCGGAAAATCGAGCCTCTTGTTTCAAACGCTCATTCCCTTAGTGCAAAATAACTATCACAATCAGATTCATGCCACCGGAAGCCCATTTTTAGAGCATTTCGACTTCAATCAACTTATTTATGTCGATCAATCGGCCATTGGAAAAACAGCAAGAAGTACACCGGCTACCTATACCAAACTCTTCGACAGTATCCGTAAACTCTATGCCAATCAAGCGCTATCAAAAGAAAAAAAATACTCAGCGAGCACTTTTTCCTACAATACGGGGAGCGGTCGCTGTGCGAAATGTGAAGGTGCGGGTAAAATTGAAACGGCCATGCATTTCCTGGGCAATATAGAAAAGACCTGCGACGAATGTCAAGGAAAGCGCTATCAAGAAGAAATTAGTAAAGTGCTTTACAAAGGCAAAAATATTGCTGAAGTTTTACAAATGAGTTTTGAAGAAGCTCAAGATTTTTTTGCTGAAGAAAGCGCTATTCAAAAACAAATTGCCGTAATCAATAGTATAGGATTGGGTTATTTAAAATTAGGACAATCATCCAATTCCCTTTCGGGTGGAGAAGCACAACGTATTCGTTTAGCCACCGAGCTAATCAAAGGAAAAGCCGGAAATGGATTATACATCTTTAATGAACCAAGCGCGGGACTCCATTTTCACGACATCCAGGTGCTTTTAAATCTCTTTGCCGAATTGTTAAAGCAAGGCCATACTTTGCTTATTATCGAACATCATTTGGATATTATCCGAAATGCGCATCACCTCATTGAATTAGGTCCGGGCGCCGGTGAAAAAGGAGGAAATATTGTGTATTCTGGTTCTTTCGAGGAAATATTAAAAAGCAAAACATCACTTATACCTCGGAGCCTAAAAGAATTTTCTAGAGTGATAAGCTTCTCCAAGAAACAAGAGTCGGAGCATCCTATTGAAATGGTAGGTGTTCGAACACATAACCTAAAAGGGATAGATGTTCAGTTTCCTTTGAATAAAATCACCGCTATTGTTGGCAAATCGGGAAGCGGAAAATCAAGTTTGGCTTTTGACAGCTTATTTGCCGAATCGCAAAACCGATTTACGGAGAGTTTCCCCAATTATGTTCGCCAATTTTCGGCACATTATTCGCAAGCCAAGTTCGATACGGTTTCGGGGTTGACTCCGGTGATTGGACTTCGACAGAAGAATCAGGTGCAAGATGCCCGTTCGACATTAGGCACAATAACCGAAATTTATGATTTGTATCGCTTACTCTATGCGCGTTTTGGTCAGCATTATTGCAAGCATTGTCAATCTGAAATCAGAGACGGAAAGTGCATGGTTTGTCATTCGCCTTCGGATTTAAAATACAGTGCCGGACATTTTTCGTTCAATCAACCTGAAGGGAGCTGTGCTGTTTGCAGTGGACTGGGCACAAAATTAAGTTCCAAACCTCATCTTCTGATTGCTGATCGCAGTAAATCCCTTTTTGATGGCGCATTTGCTTCTCATAAATCGATTCAATTTTATGCCGATACCAATGGTCAATATTTAGCCACATTGCAAAAAGTAGGCGAACGATTTAATATGGATTACACGCAAAGTTTTGATCAACTCGATGCTGAAGCCATTGAAAAAGCCTTTTACGGCACCGGAGAGGAGTTATACGAAGTGGATTGGCAATTCAAACGTAAAAACAGAACAGGTACACATCATTTTTCAGGAAAATGGCCCGGATTTGTTGCCCTAATCTTGGATGAATATTACCGTAAAAAAGCGAACAACAAAGGCGATGATCTACTCCCTTTTTTGATTGAAGAAAAATGCGATGCTTGCCAAGGTATGCGACTAAAACCGGAAGTTTTGCAAGTGAAATTTGAAGGCTTAAATATTGCCGAACTGACTGCCCTATCGCTAAAACAGAGCCATTCCTTGTTTGAAAAAGTCAATCAAGCCTTAAATAATTCCGAATATCGCCTATTGGATAATCAATTGATCGAAAATATCTTACAAAAGATCAAAGCATTGATTGATATGGGCTTAGGCTATCTTCAACTCAATAGGAAAACACGCACATTATCGGGTGGCGAGTACCAGAGAGCACTTATTGGAACTCAGCTAAGCGGTAATTTAAGCGGCATTACTTATATTCTTGATGAGCCGGGCACCGGTTTGCATCCCACCGATTTCCGCATCATTATTGAAGCTATGCAACGCTTGAGAGATATAGGGAATACGATTGTATATACCGAGCATCATGCCGATATCATTGCCATTGCCGATTACCGAATAGAACTGGGTCCCGGGGCCGGAAACCACGGTGGTGAAGTAATTTATCGTGGAAGCAATGCATCTTATAAAAAAACACAACTGCTCGATTCCGGAACCTTGCTTGCTCCAAATACTAATGAAAAGGAGGAACTTATCGTCCTTGAAGGAGCTAGCGCCAATAACCTGAAAAACATTAACGTAAGATTTCACAAAAACGCATTAAATGTGGTTTGTGGAGTTTCGGGCAGCGGCAAAACTTCATTGGTTTATGATGTGCTTTTTTCCTCCTATAAAGCCAAACAGGCCATAAACTGCAAATCGATCAGCGGAATAGGGGCTGCGACTTCAATGTATTGGATATCAGGAATAAAAAAAAGTACAGGTCAGCAATTTATCGCCGAATACCTTAACCTTTTTTCTGAAATCAAGAAACGATTTGCCCATCAAGAAAGCGCTAAAGAAGCGCAACTGAAAGCGAGTGATTTTTCCTTTCAATCAAAAAGTGGACAATGTTCCGTTTGTAAAGGACAAGGTGAAATTACGGTAAAACTCGATTTCCTAAACGATTTGAGTACGGTTTGCGAAAGCTGCAACGGTAAGCGCTACAAAAGCAATATATTGGCTATTCGCTATCAAGGACTATCGATTGCAGAAGTTTTAGATCTGACCATTGCGGAAGCCCTTCATTTTTTTTCTGAAACACCTGTATTAAAAGAAA
>JBFHQD010000087.1:0-12442 GCA_041592395.1 Bacteroidales bacterium
ATTTGTTTCTATCAAGTCATACACTTGATCTAGTTTTTGTATGAGTTGATCATCGGTTTCATTAATGCTAATTTTACTAACCAGCAACGGAATTATAAAAATAGCCAGCCCAATTATAAGGACTTTAGAAAAGCCATTAATAAGCGCCAACTGATTTTTAAGTTTGGTTTTAGGAAGAAGCATCAGCCGAAATAAATTTATACCCGATTCCTCGGAGTGTTTTTATCCATTTATTCTCATCAAATTTAGCTAATTTTTTTCGGATATTTTTAATATGAACATCGATATAATTGGAGTCAAAATCGTCTTCAAAAAAATCGCCCCAAATATGTTCGGTAAGTTGCAAGCGGTCTAAAACGCGATTGCTGTTAAGCACCAGATAGCGTAATAATTCGTACTCTTTCTTTGTTAAATCGACTGTTTCTTTTTGAAAAAGCAACTGTTTGCTATTGGTGTCGAGCGTAAAACGACCAAATTTAATTTCCGAACTTTTTTGTCCGAATTTTCGACGTATGATGGCTTGCAATCGCGAATTTAGTTCGAGTAACGAAAAGGGTTTTGCTAAATAATCATCGGCTCCTAATTCAAAACCTTTTAATTTATCTTCCAATTCGCCTTTGGCTGTTATAACAATAAAATAAGCTTCCGATTCATTGTTTCTTGCTTCTTCAATCAGACGGAGTCCATTTCCATCAGGAAGACCTATGTCTAGCAATACAAAATCGTAGGGATTGCTAGCTAATAATTCGGAGGCTTCTGCTTTGGTTTTCCCCCAGTCGCAATTAAAATGCTCTTTTTCAAGAAATTGTATAATTTCATTGGCCATATTTTTTTCGTCTTCTACAATAAGAATGCGCATAACTTAAATATTAGGCGTAAAAAATACGGAAACTAAAACGCCGGTTTGATCTTTCCAGCTCAATTGAGCCAATTTTGCTGATGGCCAGCTGTAAAACCAATTGAACATAAAACCGAAGTTCCCAACACTATAAACGACAGGAATAAATACACTGATGTTTTGGTATTCGAATCGCTTACTCTCAAAACCGTGATTGTTTAAATAATGAATAACAGCATTTTCAAATTTGGGTGTTAAATTTTGATAAACCCAATAATCCGTTCCGAAAGTAGCCGATATGGTTGGGTTAACAAGCAGGAAATCATTTTTAAACAAGAGGTGATCAATATCGAAGGATAGACTTAAATCGAGGTCTAAAAAATAATTATCCGATTTGCCGTTGAGGTAAGAGTTGGTCGCTTCTAAATCGACGAACTTCCATGTGTAAGCAAAGGCTAAATCCAAAGTATTCTTTTGTGCAAGTCCTTCATAAGTGGTATCGCCAACAAATTCTCTTCGCGCATAATGCGCATTTATTGTGAAATTAGAGAACACTTCTTTTTGATACCCAATTTGAAATTCGGCTTCATACGTATTTTGCAGCGCGTTGTAGTAATTCGCATAGTTAATTGCACCCGTAAATCCTTTTTTGCTAAAATAATTAACATCCATCAATAGAGCCGGAATACGATCGTATTCGTAATTTTTGGTTTTCATATTATTGCTTGTATAACTCATGCTAAACATTAATAAATTAGTTGGCTCATAACTATTTACGGAGTCAGCTGCTGTTAATTCCTGAGCTTTACTTTGGAAAACAAAAAGGAGTAGAACTAAAGTTACAAAGGATTTAAGCATGTACGCGTTTTTTAAAGCTTGATTATCTTCTCTTTATTGATCGACGAGTCATATTTGATTTTCTAACCGCTTTTTTTAGCTGTTGTTTTCGGGCGGCTGTGGCCTGTTCGCTGGCCATTTTTATTGCGGCTTTACTTTTACTTGCTGAAGGTACGGCCTTTACTGTATTCTTTTGAGGATTCGTTTCGTTTATTTTTGTTGCATTTTTTTTAGTGTCCACTGCTTTTGCTTCAGTTACTGTGGTATCAGTTACTTTGGTTTTTGTGGTTTGACTATATCCAACACTGCTAAGCAACGCAAAGAAGACTAAAAAAAAGAATTGTTTTTTCATAACATAAAATCCTGTTGTCAATGACAAATATACAAATTTGATTTTGTAAAAATTAAAATAACTGCTCACCAAAAAGCGATGAGCAGTCTTACCAATTATTGAGAAAGTTTTTTTTTTAGTTTACAAGTGGACCATTACCTAGCTGGATAATTTCCGACTCACCATTTGTAGTTACTGTCGCAAGATCATCACAAGTGCCATCGCCATAGTCAATAATAATTTCGGTTCCATCTGCTTTAACAATTTTAACAATACCTGAAACATAGAAACGGAAACAGTCTTCTTGGTATATTCTTACTAAAGGTGTTGTAATTTCAGATGTAAAAGTCTGACCATCTGAGGTAACACCATTCGAAGAACCGGTAACTTCCACGCGGTTGTCGGCAAATCCCCAAGTTTCTGCGCCTTCCGTAATTGTGCGGTATCTTTCTGCATTCCAAGTAATTGTGCCGCCTTCGTTCGCTAAAATTATTTCGCCATCAGTAATAAAAGAACTGCTATAAGTACGGTCTTCATTAAAAGTTCCATCATCGTTTTGAGTAGCATCATCGTTAAAGGCACCTAAATAAGTTTTCGTTCCGGTTAATTGATTGTCATCTACAAAATAGTTTTCGAAAGAATAGGTTGCAGTAACGTCAGTCGTCCAATAAAAACCGCTACGTACAATAATAATCTTACCACGACGAAGTCTTCCGTCAGGACCTTCACAATTTTCTTCACCAAAATCAATAGTAATGGTGCGTGAGTCTTCATTGTATTCGCGTGTAATCGTCACACAATCGGATAAGCGATAAAATGGAGAAGCCACTTCTTCGGTCGATTTTGTAGTAGAGGTCACTTCTGCTTCTTCTCCAATTTCCACGATTTCGTCGAAAAGTTCGGAGGCCAATGTCTCGTCAATAGCTGCAACTTGAGTATCGTCTGCACTTAAGTCGAGCGTATCATCTGCTTTTTCGCAAGAAGTAAGCGAGGCCATTGAGAAAGCCATCGTTAAAATAACAATTAAGTTTAAACTTAATTTGCTTAGGTTGTTTCTTGTTTTCATTTGTATTTTTTTTGTTTGTGATTAAATTTCTTGATGCAAGGATAAGAGTCGAAAATGAAGCGAAAATGAAGAAATTAATTTTTTTAAGGAAAAGGGAGATGTTTTTTAATATGTGATTATTAAGCATATATACCCATAATAGGAATTCTACCTAAAAGAGCGTCCGGAATTTCGCATTATTTAAACGATTTTAAACAGCTAAAACGTTGCAACAATAAAAAATCCACTATCTTTGCGGAAATATTCGTGGAAAGATTTGATTTGCTTGCAACCACTCGAAAAAAATGCTAAAACAAAGTATTATTCTGCTGTTCTAGCCAATCAAATCCATTTATTTTACTTAAAAAAACAAGCAGATGAGCTATTTATTTACATCAGAGTCTGTTTCTGAAGGACATCCTGATAAGGTATCAGATCAAATTTCGGACGCATTACTAGATAATTTTCTGGCATTCGATCGTGACTCAAAAGTTGCCATTGAAACCTTAGTAACTACCGGACAAGTGGTTTTGGCCGGGGAGGTAAAATCAAATACTTATATCGATGTGCAACATATTGCACGCGAAGTAATTAATAAAATTGGCTATACCAAAAGTGAGTATATGTTCGATGGAAATTCCTGCGGAGTTTTATCGGCCATTCACGAACAGAGTGTCGATATCAATCGTGGTGTTGATAAGCTAGTAAAAGAGGAGCAAGGTGCCGGAGATCAAGGAATGATGTTTGGTTATGCTTCGCGCGAAACGGAAAGTTATATGCCTTTATCTTTAGAGCTTTCGCATATTTTATTGTTGGAGCTAGCGGAAATTCGTCGCGAAGGCAAGCAAATGACTTATTTACGTCCCGATTCAAAATCACAAGTTACTATTGAATATTCCGATGAACATATACCTGAGCGCATCGATACTATTGTTGTTTCTACACAACACGATGATTTTGATGCTGACGATGTAGCGATGGTAAATAAAATCAAAGAAGATGTGATTACTATTTTGATTCCTCGTGTAATCAATCGTTTACCAAAAAACTTACAAGCTTTATTTAATAAAGATATTATCTATCACGTAAATCCAACGGGAAAATTTGTAATTGGAGGGCCTCACGGCGACACCGGATTAACAGGTCGTAAAATTATTGTGGACACTTATGGAGGAAAAGGAGCACACGGTGGAGGTGCATTTTCAGGAAAAGATCCATCTAAAGTCGACCGCTCTGCTGCTTATGCTGCGCGTCATATTGCTAAAAATATGGTTGCAGCCGGCGTAGCCGATGAAATGTTGGTCCAATTGTCTTATGCTATTGGTGTAGCTGAACCTGTTGGTGTTTTCGTTAATACGAATGGAAAATCAAAAGTAAAGTTGAGCGACAGCGAGATTGCGAAAAAAGTAAAAAGTATATTTGATTTACGTCCTGCATTTATCGAAGAGCGTTTGAAGTTGCGTAATCCAATCTATTCAGAAACTGCGGCTTATGGCCATATGGGAAGAGATCCTAAATTAGTAAAGAAAGTTTTTGAATCGCCCTATTCAGGAAGAGTTGAAATTGAAGTTGAACTGTTTACTTGGGAAAAACTCGATTATTTAGACAAGATTAAAGCGGCATTTAATTTGTAGCTGTTATTCAAAGAAGAAAGTCCAATTTTCATTTGAAGGTTGGGCTTTTTTTTGTGCCCCTGCTACGAAGTTATCTAGTAAGTTCATTGTGTATCTGGGCAGCCTCTTGAATACGATAAGTTCTGCGATTTTTTTATTTATCAGCATCAAAGATTTATTTCGGATCTAATCGGCGATTGGACCAAACAAGAGTTTGATAATTGTTTTTTTCTATCTTCGTTAAAAAAAATTACTCAATGATTCAATCCTACAAACAACAAGCACAATTGCAAGATACTTACGACGCGATCATTATCGGTTCTGGAATGGGAGGGCTTACTACAGCCGCTATTCTTGCAAAAGAAGGTCAAAAAGTATTGGTGCTGGAACGGCATTATATAGCGGGTGGTTTTACCCACGTGTTTAAACGTAAAGGTTATGAGTGGGATGCCGGCATCCATTATATTGGAGAGGTTCATAAGGAAAACAGCCTTTTAAGGAAGTTGTTTGATTACATAAGCAATGGAGAGTTAAAGTGGGCAGATATCGGCGAAGTTTATGATCGAATATTGATAGGTGATCAGCACTTTGATTTTGTAAAAGGAGTTAAAAATTTTAAAAAGCAATTGATTTCCTATTTTCCTGAAGAAGAGCAGGCAATACAGCAGTATCTTGACCTGGTTTTTAAGGCGGTAGCTTTGAGCAAGCCTTATTATATGAGTAAGGTTTTGCATCCATTCATAGATGTTATTTTCGGTAGATTTATGAGAAAACCGTTTTACAAATTTTCGGATCAAACCACGGATGAAGTACTTCGGCGTTTAACCAAAAATGAAACTTTGATTAAAGTACTTTCTGGTCAGTATGGCGATTACGGATTACCTCCAAAGCAGAGTAGTTTTAGTATGCATGCCTCGGTTGCTCGGCATTATTTTGATGGCGGTAATTTCCCTGTGGGTGGATCTTCTCAAATTGTAAAAACCATCGAACCTGTAATTACAGCTGCTGGAGGAACAATAGTCGTAAATGCAGAAGTAGAAAAAGTCATTATAGAAAAAAACAAAGCTGTTGGCGTTCGCTTATATGATGGGAAAATAATCCGCGCAAATAAAATTGTAAGTGATACGGGAATAATGACAAGTTATCTTAAATTATTGCCTGATGCAATTGTTGAGAAATATAAATTAAAGGCGCAATTGCAAAAAGTAAAGCGATCAGTTGCCCATACCAGTTTATGCATTGGTTTTAAAGCCTCGCCACAGGAACTTGATTTGCCTAAAACAAATTATTGGATTTATCCTGCTCAGGGCGATCATGATAGTTGTGTAGAGCGCTATTTAAAAGATTTAAATCAAGCATTTCCTGTTGTTTATCTTTCTTTTCCGTCGGCAAAAGATCCGGATTGGACTAATCGTTACCCGGGCAAAAGCACGATCGATATCATTACTTTGTTGCCTTATGATACATTTGCAAAATGGGAAGATAAACCTTGGGGTAAAAGAGGAAAAGATTACGACGCCCTTAAAGAGGATATTGCGCAGCGTTTGTTAAAAGAATTATATAAGCAGTTGCCTCAATTAGAAGGTAAGGTAGATTATTACGAACTTTCTACTCCTTTGTCTACCAAGCATTTTGTTAATTACGAAAAAGGAGAAATTTATGGTTTGGATCACAGTCCGGCAAGATTTAGACAGTCTTTTTTAAAGCCAAAAACACCAATCAAAAACTTTTATTTAACCGGTCAAGATATAGTTACGGCAGGTATTGGCGGTGCATTAATTGCGGGCGCATTGACCGGAATAGTGATAACAGGGAAAAATATTATGAAAAAACTTTAGCTTGTTGATTATATTTTAAACGGAAATCAATCCGTAGTTTAAAGCAAGAAAGCCAAATTTTCCTTAGAAAATTTGGCTTTCTTATTCTCGTTATTTTCCTTAATTCGTTTTTCCCGGATAAACTTTCAGTGCTTCATTAAGTACAAGCATCGACGCTTTTAAGTCTTCAACTTTCAAAACATACGAAATCCGTACTTCATCTTTTCCTGAACCTGTCGTTGAATAAAAACCGCTGGCTGGCGCTAACATTACGGTTTGATTTTCAAATTTAAAGTCTTCGAGTAACCACTGACAGAATTTATCAGAATCGTCGATGGGTAAACGAGCCACGACATAAAATGCCCCTTTTGGATTTGGACAGAAAGCACCGGGGATTTTATTAATCATTTCAACAACCGTATTTCTACGCTCCAAATATTCATCTAAAACCTCCGTAAAATAGCTTTGTGGTGTTTCTAGGGCAGCTTCACTAGCAATCTGGCCAAAAGAGGGCGGACTTAATCGGGCTTGCGCAAATTTCATCGCTGTTGCCATTACTTCTTTATTCTTTGAAATCATACAGCCAATGCGAAAACCGCAAGCGCTGTATCGTTTAGAAACAGAATCGATTAGGATGCTGTGTTGTTCTAATCCTTTTAGATTCATCACCGAGTGATGCTTATTTCCGTCATACACAAATTCGCGATATACTTCGTCGGCAATTAAATATAAGTCGTGTTTTAGAGCAATTTCTCTTAAAGTACTAAGTTCCTCTTCGCTATACAAATAACCGGTTGGATTATTTGGATTGCAAACCATGATTGCTCTTGTTTTTTTATTTACCGCTTTTTCGAATTCGGCAATTGGAGGCAAGGCAAAGCTTCCTTCAATATCACTTTTTATTGGGCGAACAGTAACGCCCGAGTTTATGGCAAAACCATTGTAATTGGCATAAAAAGGTTCGGGAATTATAATTTCATCACCCGGATCCATAATGCTTTGTATGGCAAATAAAATTGCTTCAGAAGCTCCTGCAGTAACAATTATTTCTTCAGGATTAATATGGATATTTTTGGTTTTATAGTAGTCGGTTAGTTTTTCGCGGTAGCTGATATTACCTGCCGAGTGACTGTATTGTACTACTTTTTCTTTATAATTATGAATGGCATCTAAGGCTACTTCAGGTGTTTTAATATCCGGCTGACCGATATTTAAATGATACACTTTTACTCCGCGTTTTTTTGCGGCTTCTGCATAAGGAACCAACTTTCTGATTGGCGATTCCGGCATATTTTTTCCCTTGGTCGAAATTGTAGGCATGTCTCTTGTTTTAATAAAAAAATCCCGATGAATATTCATCGGGACAAAGGTCTTAATTTTTTCGCTTGAAATAAAATATTCGCTTTAATATTCTCATTCTAAATAAGGGTCGATTGGCTTTTATTTCGCCACCACTTCGCCTTGAATACGAACAACCACCATAGGCCTTTTGGCATTAGAGAAAACACTAATTGTTTTGCTAAAACGACCAAGTCGGTTTGTGTCGTATTTCACTTTAATGGTGTCTTGTTGCATACTCATTAGAGGTTCGCGCGACCATTCAGGAATAGTGCATCCACAAGAAGAACGCACTCTTGTGAATATCAAGGGCTCTTTTCCTGTGTTTTTATAAATAAAATTATGGGTTCCATCGCTGCCTTGCGCTATGGTACCATAATCAAATAAGGTTTCTTCAAAAGAAATTGCCGGAGCATTGGGGTTTTCCGGTGGAAGAGGCGTGTGATTCTGAGCAAAAACCGTAGATCCGGCACCCAGTAAAATAAAGAAAATAAAAATTACTTTTTTCATGCTTTAATAGATTAATAAAGTGAATAATAATGTTTCACAAATATAGAGGCTTCTATCAAGAAATGCAAAAAAGGGTTCCTTTTAAAAAGTTAAAAAGTCTTACATGCGCTCCGGAACATCTATTCCTAATAACAACATGGCTTGTTTAATGGTATCGGCAACAAAGGCGGATAGACTAATTCGAAACTGTTTTTTGTTTTCGTCTTCTTCTTTTAAAATGCTGATATCCTGATAGAATTTATTGTATGATTTTACCAAATCAAAAACATAATTCCCAATTAAAGCAGGGCTATATTGTTCACCGGCTTGTTTGATAATGGTGGGATAATTATACAAATGCTTTAGTACGTTTTTTTCCTTCTCGTCGAGTGTTTCCGGATACGTAAAGCTGCTGCTTTGTTCTCCGGCTTTGCGCAATATGGATTTTATTCTGGCATACGTATATTGAATAAAAGGACCGGTATTGCCGTTAAAATCAATCGATTCTGCCGGATTAAACAGCATTTGTTTTTTGGGGTCGACTTTTAGAATAAAATATTTTAATGCGCCCAAGCTTACCGTTCTAAACAGATGATCCAGTTCTTCGTCGGAGAAATCCGCTGTTTTTCCGAGTTCTTCGGTGGTTGCTTTGGCGGTGGTATACATTTCTTCCATAAGTTCATCAGCATCAACTACGGTTCCTTCTCTCGATTTCATTTTTCCTTCAGGAAGTTCGACCATACCGTAGGAAAGATGTTCTATGCTCGTATACCACGGTTTTCCGAGGTTTTTTAATACGCGTTTTAAAACATCAAAATGATAGTTTTGTTCGTTTCCGACGACGTAAATCATTTTCTGCGGCTCAAAATCTTCATAACGCAATTGCGCTGTTCCCAAATCTTGTGTCATATAAACCGAGGTGCCATCAGCTCGCATTAAAAGCTTTTCATCAAGACCTTCATTGCTTAAATCGCACCAAATAGAACCGTTTTCTTTTTTAAATAAAATGCCCTTTTTTAAACCATCCATTACCAAATCTTTGCCTAATAAGTAGGTTTCAGATTCGTAATAGATTTTATCAAAATCGATACCCATTGTTTTATAGGTAATATCGAAGCCTTTATACACCCAGCCATTCATTTTTTCCCAAAGCTGGCGTGTTTCACTGTCGTTTTCTTCCCATTTTAGAAGCATTTTTTGAGCTTCTTTTAATAGTGGAGCTTCTTTTTCTGCAAGCTCTTTTTCCATACCTTGGCTTTGGAGTTGGGCGACTTCTTCTTTGTATTTTTTATCGAAAAGCACATAAAAATTACCGACTAATTTGTCCCCTTTTGTATCTGAATTTTCAGGAGTGATTCCATTGCCCCATTTTTGCCAAGCCAACATCGATTTGCAAATATGGATGCCACGGTCGTTCACTAAGTTGACTTTCTTAACGTTTTTACCGTTGGCTTTTAAAATTTCGGAAACCGAATAGCCCAATAAATTATTACGGATATGTCCTAAATGCAAAGGCTTATTTGTGTTGGGCGATGAATATTCAACCACCACTTTGTCGTTTTTATCCAAAACTGTTTTTCCAAAATACGGGTCGTTTTTATTCTCTTCCAAAAATTGGATGTAAACAGCATCAGAAATGATAAGGTTTAAGAATCCCTTTATCACCTCAAAATCTAAGATAAAATGCTCCTTGTCTTTTAAATAGGAGCCAAGTTCGTGGGCGGTTTCTTCGGGCTTCTTTTTTGATAATCCACCAAAACCAAAGACAACGATGGTATAGTCGCCAATTTGATCTTTACGGGTTTGTTGCAAGGGAATTTTATTTGCATCCAAACGAGTTCCGTATAAATTCTCAATCGCGTTTTGCGCGACTTCTATAATTTTATTTTCGATATTCATGCTTTGCAATTTGGGCTGCAAAGATACACATTTGCTCTTTTTTACAAGGATTTAAATGGATAGAGTTTTTAGGTGATTATAATCTTGGAACTCGTATTCAAAAGTGCAAATGACCTTTCTAGCTTTATCATTTTAATTGTCTGCTTGTTTTATAGGCTAATCAAATGCAAAGCTTAATCATCAAAATCATCGAATCCGGAAAAAGGAATATCTTCATCAGGATCATGATCATGAGGGCCAATTCCTGGAGGATTAAAAAGTCCCCATCTATCAATCACATATTCCCATTTATCAAAGCTCGCTACCCAATCGATAAAAAGCAGGCGATACTCTTCTACCAAATCGCGGATAATCTGAAAATATTCGGTGTTTTTAAATCCAAATTGTTTAAGCAAATGTTGATGTAATATGAGATCACGAGCCGATTTTCTGATAATTGTGGCGGCTTCCATTTTAATATCATACAAGGATCCGCCCTCAGCACCAGCAACTTTCACGGTTAATTGCATGGCATCCGACATCATCCAGCCTTTTATATCACTCAGTTGTTCATCGTCGTCAGGAATCAAATCGGCAATTTGATGAATCACATCAAAGATTTCTTGCCCTTTTTTATAAATGGGAAGTTTTTTTGGATCAATTGTTTTTTCGTCTTCGTCGTCAAACATTTTAAATATAGTTTAATAATTTAGATTGTTTTTGTGTTTAATCGTTTTAAATTTCAACCTTAAGCAATTCTACAAAAGGATTGCCGCTTAATCCTAATTGTTTAGCGAATGCAGCTTCGGTCGTATAACCTTCCGATTTTAATTTTAGTATTTCTGTTTTAAATGCCAAGTCATTTGCTTTCAATATTTTATATTCGATAAGCATATGCTTGTATGCGTTCTGTTGAGATGTTGGAATTGACTGTCCAAAAATCTCGATATCGAAATGAAGCGTTTTAAATTTCGCAATGCTTGCTTGAATACCTTCATGAATTTTGCTTTTTATACTAAATTCGCGCTCATTTTCAAACAACTCCTTAAGCTTTTTGGTGAATTTCTGATGATCTTTACAATAACAAATGATATCCAAATCGCTATGCGGTAAATCGATTTCGATGGGAATAGTTCCAGCAAGCAAGGGATGGTATTGTTCGAGCTTTTCAAATATTTCTAAATCTTTTAACGTATGATAAGCCTCTTGTTGTCGGCTATTTCCCGATTTTAAATAATCAATAGTTTTGAAATCTATCATAAGTCTTCTACCTCAAATGCAAATTATACACATTTGATCGCTAGTCAAATGCAATTATAAATATACAAACAATCATTTATTTAAAAGCTCGGAAGCCTAAATTTATTGGAAATCACCCAAAAAACGCTGCTTTAAAATTAAGCAAGTATAATTTTTTTGTTGCGCGGGTAAGTGCAGTGTATAGCCAACGTCCATATTCCGTATTTATCATTTCGTCGGTAACATAGCCTTGCTCAACAAAAACAATATCCCATTGGCCGCCTTGCGTTTTATGACAAGTCATTGCATTGGCAAATTTAACTTGCAAAGCATTGAAATAAGGATTGGCTTTTGTGGCATTTACTTTGGCCGACCGCCCTTTTAAATGGGCGTAATCTTTCATCACTTCGTTAAAAAGCTTGTTATTATCTTCGAAAGATAAAGCCGGACCTTCGCTCATAATCGTATCCAAAATCAAAACGACATCCAATTCCGGTTCATCAGGATAATCGACCATACGTACACTTACTTCAGCAAATTCAAAACCATAAAACGACTGATAAGCTTTTAGATTTAGAATTTCAATGATATCGCCATTGGCAATAAAACCGGCTTTGCTTTCTTCGGATAACCAGTGGTAATTGTTTTTAACCACCATCATTAAATCGCCACTTTGAATGGTTCCTTCACGAAATAAAATGCGGTTTCTAATTTCGCGATTAAAGATATTTGCTCTTTTATTTGAACGTGTAATTATAACTACATTTTCTTCTCCGTGCTGACTATAAGCTTGATTTAAAGCGTCTTCCAAATCCTCCCCGTTTAATGCTATAATATCATCAAAATGTGCCAGGTGAAAAAATGGAGCTTTAAAAGCGTGATTTCTTATCTGATTTCGAATTTGTGTGGCGTTTTCTAAAATTCCCGAATCGTGTTTCTGACGAACCACTTCAGTCAATTCAATTTGATGTATTTTGAGATCGAAAAAATGTTTCAATTCTTCTAAATCCAAAGCGG
>JBFHQD010000088.1:0-12223 GCA_041592395.1 Bacteroidales bacterium
ATCAAAAAACAGCATGACTTTTTGCTTGTTGAACAAATAGTTATAACCGATATGTAAATATGGATTATCATTCGTTGTGGAAATGACGTCGTTGTATTTCTCGTAAGCAAGAACGACTTGACTTTTTTGAATGTTTACATTTGCCAGAATGTAATAACCATCTGCAATGCTTTTTTCAAGGTTGGCATATAGATATTCGGCCTGGATATCAACAAATTTGCTTTCAAAACGTGCAAATAGATTGTATCGAAAATCATTTCCGGTTAAAGCAACTGTATCTGCCAACACTTTCGGAATATTTAAGTTATCCGCTTTTCTGTAAAGGACCGAATAACCTACTAAGATTTTATTTTCATTTACCGGAATCGTCAGGCTGCTTTTATTTGTAATCATATAAGCCTGATTATTAAACCGATATTCTATTATGCCGTTCCCATTAAATATTCCGACGGATGTTTGGAAAAAAGTATTCTTAGTTTGAAAATTGGCTTGCATACCAATATCCCGAACGCCTAAAGACCCTGAAGGTATAATTGCATCAACAACCATAGCTCTCTCAATGCTTGGAATTTTCCAGTCGGGTTGCGATCTTTGCAAGCTATAAGCAGGAACAAATTGCCCAAAGTCGAATGAAAATAATCCGGTATTGTATGAAACTTTTACATCTTGTAAAAAGAATTTTTCTTGTTGCAAACTGGTAATTGTGCTCTGAATTTTATACGACCAATGTTTCGAAAATTCGGGTGCTGATTCTAGCCAAAGCTTCATTCGACGAAGCATGAAACCCTGATTGTCGTTTAAATTACTGTACGCACGCAGTTGAGTGTAGCCGTTCCATTCGGTATTGCTAATAATTCCTGTTTCTTGTGCTCTTGCAAAAACGAAAGCAAAAATTAACGCTATAAAAAGTATTTTTCTCATCGTCCTTTATATTAATGCTGGAATTGCACCCCAACTAAATTTGATGGCAATAAGAATAAGCACAACAGCATATATCTGTTTAACCATTTTGGGTTTTGCTTGATTGCTCATAAAACGTGCTCCAAACTGGGAGCCGATAATTACTGCACCAACTAAAATAAATGTCAATGGCCAGTTCATATCGCCTTGTGCGGCGTGACCCAAGTAACCCGAAAACGAAGAAAAAGTAACAACAAACGCTGTGGTGGCCGCGGCTTCTTTAGTTTTGTAACCCAAATACATTAATACGGGCGCAAAAATAAATCCACCGCCTATACCGAGTAATCCACCTAAAAAACCGACAGACAAACCCACTACAATACCTATAATGATACGTTTTTTTAGCTCTGCCTTTTCGTCGGGTTCTTGTTTGTTGACTTGACTAAGCATCCGAATGGCGGCGTACAAAACGGCCAATGCAAAAATTATTTTTAATTGCGATTGGTTAACGTATTGCGAAGCGTAAGCTCCAAGTGGGGAGCCGATTAATGCGGCAATCGCCATAAACGAGCCCCCTTTCCAATCGACCAATTTTTTTCGTCCGAATTGTATAAGCGCAAAGGAAGTGTTCAGCCCGTTTAATAAAAGTCCTAGCGGCAGTGCTACCGTTACCAAATCGTATCCTGCCCAGTTTAATGCAGGCACGTATACCATTCCACCGCCAAGCCCCAACATGGCAAACAAAAATGAGGCGGCTAAAATTATGATCCCGATTAAAATATTCATAGTAAATCGTAAATTACCGATTAATAAATTTAAATTTTTTTTATACCGAACACGAAATATTGCTAAAATCGATTTCAAAAAACTCATTAAATAGCTTTTTTGCCATTTCCCAATTTTTCTGATTGATGCAATATTTTGTTTTAGGAGGATTTACTTCCCCTTGTATGAGTCCTGCCTTTTTGAGTTCGTTTAAATGCTGCGAAATGGTTGACTGCGCCATAGGGAAAATTTCAACTAAATCGCCCGTGAAGCAACTACAACGCCTATCGAGGTAATTTAAAATAGCCACTCGCACCGGATGAGAAAGCGCTTTAGCAAACATAGCTATATCTTGCTCTTCCTGTGTATAAGACACTTTGTTTAATGTTCGTTCCATACTTAATAGTTTATCGCAAATTTACGATTATTATTTTAACTAGCAATAATTCGTCCCAAAAAATAACTTTTTCTTAGAAATTTGGCTAAAACAGATTCGTTATACTGCGTAAAACGGTCCAGAATAAAAAGGATAGAAACAAGCCTAGGATGGTCTCATCCGCTGCAAGAATAAGCAACCTAAATAAAAAAACCGACAATTCGTATTCACATTATCCTATTTTTGTAGTTAAGATTTTAGGAGAAGTGCACTTTTCCTAAAGCCGCTGATAAAAAGAACATGGGAATTCCAACATGGATATCCTGATAAGCTATTTTACTGTAAATGAATTTATTCTATCTATGAGAAAAATATTAGGTTTAATAATCACAATCCTTTTTTCGTTTGGACTAACTTATGGACAAACCAATCCGCTAGAAAAACTACATTTTCTTTTGGGCGAATGGCAAGGAACAGGAGAAGGTTTTGGCCATGGAAAATCGCAAATCGAATCGCGTTTTATATCCATAATGGACGGACAATATATTGAAGTTCAAAACGAATCGAAATTGGATTCAACAGAAATAAATCCGACCGGAGAATATCATATTGACAAAGGATTTATAAGTTATGACAAAAGCAGAGAAAAGATCGTTTTTCGTCAGTTTAACAATGAGGGTTATATCAATCAATACCTTCTGAATGATTCTTTATCTTCAGCAAAGGAAATAATCTTTGAAACGGAAATTATCGAGAACTTTATACCCGGAGGAAAAGCGCGTTGGACAATTAAGATAATTGACGAAAACAAAATGGAAACCAAGTTTGAAGTCTCTTTTCCGAACAAAACCTATAGCTGTTTGGGAACTACTATATTAAATAAAAAAGCACGAAATATGAAAGAGTTAAAGCCAAAAGTAACCGGTATTGGAGGAATCTTCTTTTTTTCTGATAATCCAAGCGAACTAAAAGACTGGTATGCAAAAAATCTCGGCCTCGAAATCAACGAATGGGGCTCCAGTTTCGAATTTAGAAACGCCCATCGTCCCGACGAAATTAATTACCTCGAATGGAGTCCCTTCAAAAAAGGAAGCGAATATTTTGCGCCTTCTAATAAGGAATTTATGATCAACTATCGCGTACAAAATATTGAAGCGCTGGTCGAAAAATTAAGAGCCAACGGAGTTACGATTGTTGACGAAATAGCGTCTTACGATTATGGCAAATTTGTTCATATTATGGATGCCGAAGGCAATAAAATAGAACTTTGGGATCCTATTGACAGTGTGTTTACAGCCATGGGCGGCAAAACAACAAAATAACTTACAGCAGTCTGATAAACAGGAATTTAGTTTTATAAATTGATAAATCAATTGACTATGGATGATTCTAAAATTAGTATAGAAGCTCAAATGCTTATTCGTAAACCTGTAAGTGAGGTTTTTCAGGCCTTTATCGACCCCGAAATAACAACTCAATTTTGGTTTACCAAATCGAGCGGGAAATTGGAAGTTGGAAAAACCGTGACTTGGGAATGGGAGATGTATGGCGCTTCAGCACAGGTATTCGTAAAAAACATTATTCCAAACAAACGCATTTCAACGGAATGGGGCGAGCCAAAAACAACCGTTGACTATGAATTTACCGCTTTCACTGATGAATCGACCCTTGTCCTTATCAAAAATTATGGCTTTAAATTGAAAGGCAATGAACTAATAGAAGCTGTAAAAGACGGAACAGGCGGATTTACCACGGTTTTAGACGGACTGAAAGCCTATTTAGAACATGGGATAAACCTGAACTTGGTTCAGGATAAATTTCCGAAAAAATAAGACGCTGCTACGCCGGCAAAAATCGGGCAAATTCGAGAATTCCTTGATAACCAATAAAAAAATGATCGATTTTTGTTTTGAGTTAAAGCCTTGCAAATAAAGAAATTTTATATATTTGCAGCCTCAATGGGGGATTAGCTCAGTTGGCTAAAGCGTCCCGATGCAATCGGGAAGGTCGACGGAACTTTCGTCTTTGAAATAAAAAATGGGGGATTAGCTCAGTTGGCTAGAGCGTTTGACTGGCAGTCAAAAGGTCAGCGGTTCGATTCCGCTATTCTCCACAAACACAAGGAAACCAATGCGTTTCCTTTTTTTGTTTATCGCTTTTTGTCTGTCTTTTAAAGTCCTCTTACTAGACAGAGGCCTAAAAATTCGGAATATTTACACCACTATTTATATAAAAAATTAGTTAATTTAGCATGTAAGAAAGATGAATAGATCACGCTATGTTTTTACAATTAAAAATTACACTGCAAAATATAAAACCTCCTATTTGGAGGCGTATTGTTGTTTCTGACGAATTAACATTATTCCAGCTCCATAATATTATCCAAATAGCATTTAACTGGGCAAATATGCATCTTTATCAATTTAAAATTGCAGAATACAAGGTGGATATGGACGGCGGTTTTGGTTTGAGCATAGAATCGGAAGGCTTAAATGTTAAAGAAGTTAAACTAAAAGATTTTGCCTTAAGCGAAAAAGACACTTTTATCTATTGGTACGACTTTGGCGATGATTGGAGGCATCAAATTCAAATAGAAAAAACGAGTCAATTAGGCCCGGAATATCCTGTTTGCTTGGCAGGTAAACGGAAT
The DNA here is from genome assembly GCA_041592395.1 of Bacteroidales bacterium. Lineage (GTDB taxonomy): Bacteria > Bacteroidota > Bacteroidia > Bacteroidales > UBA12170 > UBA12170. The sequence goes on from JBFHQD010000088.1 coordinate 4,692, forward strand.
GCTCCTCCGGAGGACTGTGGTGGCCCGTGGAGATATGAGGAGTTAATAAATCGTCTTGCCACAAAAAAACTAAATGCTCAGGAAAAAGAGTTCTTAGAATTCCACGACCCGGAATACTTTGATATTGAAGAGGTAAACGATATATTGAGCGATGAAGAGGCTTTAAATGAAGACGATTTCTTTGATGATTTATAGCTTCGAAAAATCATCCAACAACGACCAAAAAATATCAAATACTTATCGACTAAATCCAAAAAGCTAATCGTTCTGTTTTCTGCGCTATTTTAATACCTTTGCTGTATTAAGTTCAACAATGAAAACTTCAAAAAACATATCAGCGCTAAAAGTTCAACAAGGAATTGAAGCTCCTCATGTAATCAATCCTTTGGCCAAAAAACGCAAAAAAGGAGCCGCTGAGCGTTTTAATTCTAATTATTATATTCAGGGTATTTTAAAAAGCGATCGTGCTATTTTAAGTCAAGCAATTACCTTGATTGAGAGTACTTTAACTAGCGATCAGTTGCTTGCCCAAGAAATAATAGAAGCATGCCTACCTTATTCCGACAACGCTTTTCGTATTGGAATAACGGGCGTTCCGGGCGTTGGCAAAAGTACTTTTATTGAAGCTTTTGGCTATTTATTGGTTGAAAAATACAATAAAAAGTTGGCTGTTTTAGCTATTGATCCTAGCAGCGCACGAAGCAAAGGAAGCATTTTGGGTGATAAAACACGCATGGAAAAGCTGGCCAACCACGATAATGCATACATAAGACCTTCTCCGTCTTCCGGCTCTTTGGGCGGTATCGCTCAAAAAACGCGTGAGAGTATAATTCTTTGCGAAGCTGCCGGATACGATCTTATTTTTGTTGAAACGGTTGGCGTTGGACAAAGTGAAACAGCCGTTCACTCTATGGTTGATTTCTTTCTTTTATTGATGTTGGCCGGTGCCGGCGATGAACTTCAAGGCATTAAACGTGGCATTATGGAAATGGCCGATGCGCTGATTATCAATAAAGCCGATGGCGATAATTATCATAAAGCAAGAATGGCAAAATCAGAATATGCCAATGCGCTGCATCTTTTTCCTAAACCGCCTTCCAATTGGGGACCGGAAACCGCTTTGTGTTCTTCTCTAGAATCAACAGGATTGATGGAAATATGGGCTTTAATGACTGATTATCTTGATTTTACTAAAGCGAATGGCTATTTTTCTCAAAAACGCAAAGAGCAAAACATTCAAGCTTTAAACATCAGCTTGGAAAACAAATTACATCATCGTTTTTTAGCCGACGCGAAAATGCAAGAAAAAAGCAACATGCTAAAGGAACAGATCATTCAACAAAAAATAAGTCCCTATCAAGCGGCCGAATCTCTTCTTCAATCTTTTATCGACAGCTTAAAAAAAGGTTAAGTATTCTTTATTGATTTCTTTTTCTCAGGAAAGATTAAGGATGCCGAAATACTAACAACCAAAATAAGCAGAATCAGATACAAAGATTCTACGGTTCCAATGCCTAATTTTTCGTACAGAAAATCGTGAAACAACAGTTTAATACCAATAAACGTTAGCAATACGCCCAATCCATACTGTAAGAATCGGAACAAATCCATAATATTCGAAACCAAGAAAAATAAGGCTCTTAATCCTAAAATGGCAAAAATATTAGAGAAAAAGACGATATAAGGATCGAGTGTGATACTAAAAATAGCCGGAATACTATCAACGGCAAAGATTACATCCGAAAATTCGATGACGACAAGCACTAAAAACAAAGGGGTAAGCATTAGTTTTCCCTGTTGTCTTAAAAAGAATTTTTGTCCAACATAATCGCCTGCCACATTAAAATGTTTGCTTGCAAATTTTACCAAAGGATGATTTTGCGTATTTACAGGGCCTTCATCTTTCTGAAAAAATATTTTCATTCCACTGTAAATCAAAAATCCTCCAAAAATATAGAGCACCCAATAAAAGCGATGAATAAGTGCTGCACTGGCAAAAATGAAGAAAAACCGCATAATGATGGCTCCCAATATACCCCAAAACAATACGCGATGATAATACTTGTTTCCGATTCCAAATCCTTTAAAAATCAATATCATCACAAAAATATTATCTATCGAAAGTGCTTTTTCAATAAGATAAGCGGTAATGTATTCGAGCGATAAATTTTTGTTGTATACCTCGCGAGCTTCTTCAAAATTTAATCCGGTAATATCAATTGGATAGCGATAAAAATTTATGCGCGATTGAATCGCTTCTTTAGAATCTAAACCATGGACTAAATGGCCAAAATGGCGAAAGAAAAAATAAGCCGAAACACCTATGCCGATCCAAAAAATACTCATCCATAGCGCTTCTTTCATTCCTACTTCGTGTGCTTTTCTATTAAAAACACCTAAGTCAATCGAAAGTAAGATTACAATAAAAACGATATACCCTGAAAAGAAAAGTATTTCCTGATTATTCATTTAGAAGACCCTTAAGTTAGCTTGCTTTTTTTCCGGCTACAAAGATACCAAAGTTTCGGATTTTTAGAATTATATTAATTGCCCAAAACTTTCTATGTCGGAAAGTTAAAAATTTATACTTTTGCAAGCTTTAAAAATACATGTACAAAATGGCACAATATCAGGAATATAAAAATTTAAACCTCTCGGAGATTGCAAAAGAAATGTTGCAATTTTGGGAAGATAATGACGTCTTCGAGAAAAGCTTAAAGAACAGAGAAGGAAATAAGCCTTTCGTATTTTACGAAGGACCTCCTTCAGCCAATGGCGTTCCAGGTATTCACCATGTGATGGCTCGCGCCATAAAAGATATTGTTTGTCGCTATCAAACACTAAAAGGAAATTATGTTAGTCGGAAAGCCGGTTGGGATACCCACGGCTTACCCGTTGAAATTGGGGTAGAAAAAAGTTTAGGAATTACAAAAGAAGATATCGGAACGAAGATTTCTGTCGAAGACTACAACAAAGCTTGTCGGACAGAAGTGATGAAATACAAAGATCTTTGGGACGATTTAACAAAAAAGATGGGGTATTGGGTCGATCTGGAAGATCCCTATATCACCTTCGATAATAAATACATCGAAACGGTTTGGCATTTATTGAGCAAACTCAACGAAAAAGGTTTGATTTATAAAGGCTATACCATTCAACCCTTTTCGCCGGCTGCAGGAACGGGTTTAAGTACACACGAATTAAATCAACCGGGTTGCTACCGCGATGTTAAAGACTCTACTTTAACGGCTCAATTTAAAGTAGCAAGAAACGAAAAAAGTGAGCATTTATTCAAAAAAGCTTCCGGCGAACTCTTTTTCTTGGCTTGGACTACAACGCCTTGGACTTTGCCTTCGAATACCGCTTTAGCTGTAGGAAAAAAGATTGATTATGTTCTGGTAAACACATTCAATCCTTACACTTTCGAAAAAATTACGGTTATTCTTGCCGAAAAGCTAATGCATAACTTTTTCCCCGAAAAAAATGCAACATTAAAACTCGAAGATTACGAAGCCGGTCAAAAAGCGATTCCTTACGAAATTGTGGGCCATTGCAAAGGAAGTAAACTGGAAGGTTTGCGCTACGAACAACTTATGCCTTATGCTCAACCCGAAGACGGCGATGCTTTCCGTGTGCTTATCGGCGATTTTGTAACTACCGAAGACGGAACAGGAATCGTTCATATTGCCCCTAGTTTTGGTGCCGACGATTTTAAAGTAGGCGCTCAAAATGGTATTGGCTCTTTGACTATGGTGGATAAAACAGGTCGTTTTGTTAAAGAAATGGGCGAGTTTGCCGGTCGTTTTGTTAAAGCAGAATACTATGCTGATGATGATCCTTTACGCGATCAGCCTGTCGATGTAGACATTATCGTTAAACTTAAAAAAGAAAACAGAGCTTTTAGAGCTGAAAAACATACGCACTCCTATCCGCATTGCTGGCGTACGGATAAACCTATTCTTTATTATCCGCTCGATAGCTGGTTTATAAAAACCACGGCCATGAAAGACAGGATGATTGAATTAAACACAACAATCAACTGGAAACCGGCGGCTACCGGAACCGGTCGTTTTGGCAATTGGTTAGAAAATCTGGTCGATTGGAATTTAAGTCGCTCCCGTTTTTGGGGTATCCCTTTGCCCATTTGGCGCACAGAAGATCAGGAAGAACAAATCTTCCTCGGCTCTGCCGAACAATTAAAAAGCGAAATTGAGAAGTCGATCGCCGCAGGCTTTATGACCGAAAACCCAATGGCTAATTTTGTTCCCGGCGATATGTCGAAAGAAAACTACGAAACCTTCGATTTTCATCGTCCTTATGTTGATAAAATAGTGTTGGTTTCGGATTCGGGAAAACCCATGTATCGCGAACCGGACCTCATTGATGTTTGGTTTGATAGTGGCTCTATGCCTTATGCACAATGGCATTATCCTTTCGAAAATCAAGAAAAAATAAACAACTTCTTCCCTGCCGATTTTATTGCAGAAGGCGTTGACCAAACACGTGGCTGGTTCTTTACTTTGCATGCCATCGCCTCTATGGTTTTTGATAATGTTGCATATAAAAATGTAGTATCCAACGGATTGGTACTTGATAAAATGGGCAATAAAATGTCGAAAAGATTAGGCAATGCCGTTGACCCATTCGAAACCTTGGAACAATTTGGTGCCGATGCCACACGTTGGTATATGATTACCAATTCGCAACCATGGGACAATTTGAAATTCGATCAAAACGGCATTGAAGAAGTGCGCAGAAAATATTTCGGTACGCTATACAATACCTATAACTTTTTTGCCCTATATGCCAATATCGATGGTTTTACTTATGCCGAAGATGATATTGCTATTGCAGAACGTCCGGAAATTGATCGCTGGATTTTATCCGAATTAAACAGCTTGATTTTATTGGTTGATCAATCCTTATCCGATTACGAACCGACACGTGCCGGAAGGGCAATATCATTCTTTGTAAGCGAGCATTTAAGCAATTGGTTTGTGCGCTTAAGTCGTCGCCGTTTCTGGAAAGGCGATTACAGCACCGATAAAATTTCGGCTTACCAAACCCTATACACTTGTCTCGAAACAGTTGCTCAATTAAGTTCTCCAATAGCTCCATTTTTTAGCGATAAATTATTTATCGATTTAAACAAAGTGAGCGGAAAACACAAGGTTGAATCGGTTCATTTAAGCGATATGCCGGTGGCTAAACCCGAATGGATTGATAAGAATTTGGAAGAGCGCATGCAAATGGCACAAGAATTTTCTTCGATGGTATTATCCTTGCGTAAGAAAAACAATTTGCGCGTTCGTCAGCCGTTAAACAAGCTTATGATTCCGGTTTTGAACGGTAACTTTAAAGAGCAAGTTGAGCTTATTAAAGACCTCATTTTGTCTGAAGTAAACGTAAAAACATTGGAGTTTATGCCTGAAGATTCGCCAATGTTGGTAAAGAAAATCAAAGCAAACTTTAAGAGTTTAGGACCAAAATACGGCAAAATGATGAAGCAAATTGCTTCAGCTATTCAAGAAATGGATCAGGAAGCCATTAAATTGCTCGAAAAAACAGGCGTTTATGAATTGCCTTTGGCCGATAAAACGATCGAAATAACAGTAGATGATGCCGAGATAATTACCGATGATATTCCGGGATGGCTCATCGCCACTTCAGGTCTATACACTGTTGCTCTGGACACTACGCTTACCGAAGAATTAATTTACGAAGGAAAAGCGCGGGATTTGATTAATAAAATCCAAAGTTTACGTAAAGAAAAAGGATTTGAAGTCACCGATAAAATAAGTATTGTCTTGCAAAAACATACTGAATTTGATGAAGCATTTAAAAATAATTTTTCTTACATTTGCTCAGAGACCTTAGCTGAGTCTTTAAACTTTTCTGATCAAATGAAAGAAGATTCAGATAATATCGAATTAACTGATTCGATTTCGTTATTAATAGATATTAAGAAGGTTTAAAACATTTTTTACTTAAAAAATAAAGCCATGACTAAAGCAAAAGAAATTAAGACCAGATACTCCGACAAGGAACTTGAGGAGTTTAAAGAAATTATTCTGGCAAAATTAGAGAAAGCCAAGGCTGACTTAATTATGCTCACTGACGCATATAAAAATAAAAACGACAACGATACCAACGACACCTCGCCTACTTTTAAAGTGTTGGAAGAGGGCAATGCTGTTATGTCGAAAGAAGAAAACAGTAAACTGGCCATCCGACAGGAAAAATTTATTGCTTCGCTTGAGAATGCTTTAGTACGTATTGAAAATAAATCGTATGGTATTTGCCGCGAAACAGGAAAATTGATTGCTAAAGAACGCCTGAGAAGTGTGCCTCACGCTACGCTTTCTATCGAAGCCAAATTAAACCGTCCGGTAATTCAATAAACTGATAAAAATAGACGAGTAGTCATTTCTATTTTTAATGATTTAGAAATGACTACTTTCGTTATATCAAAAAAAACTGCTATTGAAACGAGCTGCTTTTGTAATTTTTCTTGTCCTTTTTATCGACCAAGCGCTTAAGATTTGGATAAAAACAAGTTTTGTACTTGGTGAAGATATCTCCATTTTTGGTAATTGGTTTTATCTCCATTTTACGGAGAATAACGGAATGGCCTTTGGTTATGAATTAGGCTCCTCCTACGGAAAGTTGTTCTTAAGCATTTTCCGAATTTTGGCAATAGGTGGTATTGCCTGGTATTTGTGGCGCAGCATTAAACGCAAAGAAAACGCCGGATTAATTATCAGTCTATCGCTTATTTTAGCCGGTGCTATCGGAAATATAATCGACAGCGCCTTTTATGGTGTATTGTTTAGCGAAAGCACTTTCTATCAAAAAGCCGTTTTTCTTCCGGATGGAGGTGGATACAGTAGCTTTTTGCACGGAAAAGTAGTTGATATGCTTTATTTTCCAATCATTGAGGGTCATTGGCCAAGCTGGGTTCCTTATCTAAGCGGCTCCGACTTCTTATTTTTCAGTCCGGTTTTTAATATTGCCGATTCATCCATTTCTATTGGAGTAGCTATACTTCTACTCTTTCAAAGAAAAATATTACGCTAAAATCAGCACTTTCGCTTATAAAATTGATCGAATAAAATTCCATCTCCCCTTTTTCAAATAAATGCTTAACTTTGATTTCAATTCATCTAAAGCATTTTATTATGGCAAAACCAGAAATAGCTCAGAAAAAACCTTATGTTATGGAAATGCAAGCTGGCACTTATGCGTGGTGCGCTTGCGGAAAGAGCAAAAATCAACCTTTTTGCGATGGATCACATGCCGGAAGTAAGTTTTCGCCGGTGATACAAAAAATTGAAGCCCCAACAAAAGTGGCTTGGTGTGGTTGTAAGCATACCAAAACACCTCCTTTCTGTGACGGAAGTCACCTGAAATTATAAGCGCTATTTTTTCTTTCACGTTTTTATTAAGGATATAATCTCCTTGATGAATATTCACGAATTTTTCAGGATAAAATTCTGACATGCTGTTTATTATAAGGATTTTTGCTTATGTTC
>JBFHQD010000089.1:0-11963 GCA_041592395.1 Bacteroidales bacterium
GTAATTTCTACGTCCCTATTATTAAAAGCCATTTCCAAACCCATACCAAATACTTTTTGGTTCTTTACAAAAGAAATGGGGAGATTCAGTTCGTATTGACTATCAGCATAAGAAAACTCTTTATAGCTATTTGACCCGACAAAAGCATCTTTAATAATTGGGTCTACTTCACTCGAAATATCAGAAGTACTTACAATCGTAATCGGACCATCGGGGCCATCTTCAGCGGCAGCGGCTTTTAAAGCCGAGGTATTGAAAGTCCATACAGGAAGTACCCAATCACCGGCAGGGAAATCTTCACCACGCAAATACCATTGACTGACTATAAAGGCAAAATCGGAGAAATTTACCTTGCTATCGCCATTTACATCTGCTGCAGCTAATTGCAAATCGGAAAGGCTCGCTCTTCGGGTTAAGTACTTTAACAATAAAAAAGCATCAGCCAAATCCACTCCAAAGGGATCCAGGTCTGTACTAAATTGAACGGAATAAGATTCTCCGGGGGCCAAACCCTCGAATTCAAAAATGCCGTCAGTTCCGGTTACTGTGCTCGCTACAAATTCTCCATTCGAATTGTATAAATTTGCTGTAATTTCAGGCATTGGAAATTGAAGATTTTCGCCATATACAACATAGGCTTTGTATTCAATTCCATCAGCGAAAGCAGTGGTTATTCCAAAAGATAATACGGCCAAAAAGCTAATTATAATATTCTTTGCTGTTCTCATTTTTACTTTATTTAAAGTTTCTAAAATATTGTATGACTTTCCTATTTATGGCAAGAAATGCGAAAACATTACCCAAAAAAAAGGATTATTTTTCAAAAATTTACAACTAAATTACTATTTAATTGATTATCTGATAGTTAAAATTGCAATTTTTTTTACAAAAAAAGCCTATTTTTTAAATATTTAATGAGTTTTGATAAAATATCCTATATTTGAAACGCACAAAACAGGGAAAATGCACCAAGTAAACGACATAAAATCGCTTGAAACAAAAATTCTTCAATTAAAAGAAGAACTTCGACAGAAAGAATTAGAAGCCGAAAATTTAAAAGGCGCTTTCTTAGCCAATATTTCGCACGAAATCAGGACACCTATGAATGCCATAGTTGGCTTTTCGAGTTTGTTGCGCGACAATGATATATCGCCGGAAGACCAGCAAGATTTCCTTAACGAGATTATCAGTTCGGCACATCATTTAACCGGATTACTCGACGATATTATTGAAGTTGCCACTTTGCAATTTGCCTCAAAAAAAGAATTAAAAAGTGAAGTTATTGATGTAGAAGACCTACTACACGATTTGCTGGATGAATACCATTACAAAAGAGATTCGCTTTATAAAGAAAAAATCGAAATGGTAGTTGACATAGCATCAAAACCAACGAAACCTTTTGAAACAAACAAGCGCATCGTGCATAAAATTTTAAGCAATCTCATCGACAATTCGCTAAAGTTCACAAGTAAAGGGCAAATAAAAATTGGTTTAAAACCCTTTGACGATTATTTACAATTTGCGGTTATCGATACCGGAATTGGTATTCCTAAAGAAAAACTCAACATGATTTTTACTAATTTTTCGAGAGTTTGGAAAAATGAAGGTCAAGTTTTGTACGATGGATTGGGAATTGGTTTATCTACAGCCAAAAATCTGGTCGAATTATTAAAAGGAGAGCTTATTGTTGAATCCATTGAAGGAAGAGGAACCTCTGTATTTTTAAATATTCCTTATATCACCCCCGATTCTCCTATTTCATAAAACAATGAGCGACCGGAGTTTTGTTTATTTTATTATTGGATTGGTAGTATTGCATTTTATTGTTGCCCTAGCTTATTTGATTTATAAGATTATGAAAGCACCAAAAAACAACCAAGATAAAACGGAAGAATAATCTACAATTGCAACCTTAATTGCAAACCAATAATCGCAGCAAACCTTTGTTTATAAATTCTTTACAAATATTTTAAGAAACTTTCGAGTGGATTTTCCGTTGCTATTCCATTAAGGAATATTCATGTATTTATGGCTTTGCAATGAAATTTTCCATTTTGGATTTGCCATAACATATTCGGTAATGATTGGCATCATTTGCGCAGCTTTACTCCATTCGGGTTGCAAATAGAGGTGGCAATTTTCATTTACAAATTTGGCGTTTTTTTCGGCCCAGTCTAAATCGCCTTTGTTGGCAATAATAACTTTTAATTCATTGGCCATTCCATATATGGGATTTAATGGCGGTGAATTTTTTTTTGGCGATAAACAAATCCATTCCCAATCTCCTGAAACAGGATGCGCACCAGAGGTTTCCAAAAAACGCTTGATGCCCGCTTTTTTTAATTCTGCACAAAAATAATTCAGATTATAAATCAAAGGCTCTCCGCCGGTAACAACAACTGCTTTTGCAGGATATTTGATTACATTCGCTACAATATTATCGGTTGGTGTAGCCGGAAATAATTTGGCATTCCACGATTCTTTAACATCGCACCAATGACAACCTACATCGCATCCGCCAATACGCACAAAATAAGCGGCATGACCTGTGTTAAATCCCTCTCCCTGAATTGTATAAAACTCTTCCATTAAAGGCAATATCTTGCCTTCTAAAAGTCGTTTATCCATTATTTCATCAGTCATTTATTCTTATTTGTTTATATAAACCCGACTTGCCTTAGGACTTTCGTTTTGTTCAACACGCAGATAATATAACCCCGATTCGAACTTCTTTGCATCCAATGTCAAATGTTCTTTAGCATTCGCTGTCGATTCAAAAGTAAATTTTTCTTCTAATTGCCAAATTTCATTCAGAATTTCAATTGTAAAAATGCCTTCATTTAAACCCTTAATTTCAATATCTATGCGGTCCTTTTTCTTATTGTATTCAGAAGAAATTTCAATTATATCGTGTTGATGTCCCTCTTTAAAAGAAGCTTCAGGTTTTCTTAAATCAACAGCCGGAATTCGATAGAGCCTTTGGGGGTAATAAGATTGTTCACAGCTAATTAAGGCGTCTCCTTGAAGATTAAAACAAATTCCCTCTGTTTGCGCGCCGTGAATCTTTTCCAAATTCATTCGCCCTTTTTTTCCGCTGAAGAACTGATCACCTTCAAAATCCCAAAAAACCCAAACGAAGGGCATAAAATCTTGATATCCAACCAGACTTAAGGTACCGGTAATTGAGTCATAATCACCTCCTGTAATTAAGCCATCAGCAGGAAACTCGCTTACAACTTGCAAGCTATAATTCCCCGCTTCTTTGGGCAGTGAATAAACTCGTGTTTTAGCATCGTCCCAATTTTTTGTAAACAAATAAAGCCGCTCTTTTACACTAATTAAAGCTTCGCAGTCGAAATTATTCATGCGCGGACGAATTATAAAATTATGCTGATCGGCATAATTGTATTGAATTTTTTCTGCTGAAACCGTTTTATTTCCCGCAGTTGGAATGTCTTTTTTGGCAATTTTATAAATGCATAAATCTTTTCTGTTGCCAAAATTATTTCCGATATCGCCAATAAAGATAAATTGCTCATCTTGAGTAATATCTTCAAAATCAACATTATGAACACCTGCAAGTCGAATCTCTTGTTTTACACTTCCGTCAAGCGTATCGAGGCGATAGATACTTGGTTCGCCTCCGCTATCGTTGAGCGTCCATACGGCATCTCTAAAAAAGATTAAGCCGGAAGTTTCGCTTACTCTTTTAGAAAGCTCATCAATTTGTACGGTAGGACTATAATCCCTTACCCAATCATTCTGAATAGCTTTGCTCTTATTTTTACAGGAAGTAGCGAGTTGAAAAAAAATGAAAACGACAAGAGCAAATTTCAAAATTTTCATTCTATTTCTTTTTTGGCAGCAAGCAGTGTGTTTTTGAGTAATGCGGCAATGGTCATTGGACCAACTCCACCTGGAACGGGAGTAATAAAACTTGCTTTTTTAGCGACTTCTTTAAAATCTACATCACCGGTTAAGCGGTAACCTTTTTCTGCTTTTTCATCCGGTATGCGATGCATACCCACATCAATAATAACCACTTCTTTTTTAACCATATCCGCTTTCAAGAATTCGGGTTGACCAATGGCGGCAATAATGATATCGGCTTTTTGGGTGATTTGGCTTAGATTTTCTGTTCTGCTGTGACAAAGGGTAACGGTTGCATCGCCACGATCGGATTTTCTTGAAAGCAAAATCGACATGGGTGTTCCTACGATATTGCTGCGACCTAAAACAACGATATTTTTTCCTTTGGTCTCAATTTTATAGGTTTCTAATAAATAAAGAATTCCTTGCGGTGTGGCTGATACTAAACAAGCTTGTCCGAGAACCATTTTTCCAACATTCATAGGATGAAAACCATCCACATCTTTTCTGTAATCGATGCTATTGATAATACGTTCAACATCAATATGTTTAGGCAGAGGTAATTGCACAATAAAGCCATCTACCTCATCATCTTTATTTAAAAAATCAACGAGATCAAGCAATTCTTTTTCGGTGGTTTTTGCCGGCAAACGATATACCGAAGAAGTGATTCCAACGGCACGACTTGCTTTTTCTTTACTTGCAACATAGGTTTGACTTGCAGGATCGTCACCAACTAAAACAGCCACCAAATGAGGTGCTTTTATATTGGCATCTATCATTGCTGCAACTTCTGTAGCGATTTCTTTTTTTAACTTTGATGCGGCTTCTTTGCCATCTATTAATACCATAATTGATTTTTTTACAATTAACGACGACCGCCCATACGATTCATCATGTTGGCCATGGCTTTTCCACCACCTTTGGTCATCATTTTCATCATTTTACGGGTTTCGTCAAACTGTTTAATTAACTGGTTTACTTCCTGAATATTGGTTCCGGAACCCAGTGCCAATCTTTTTCGGCGACTCCCATTTAAAATAGAAGGATTTTCACGTTCGTCAGGAGTCATCGAAAAAATGATGGATTCTATATTTTTAAACGCATCATCGTCAATATCAACATTTTTCATGGCTTTACTCATTCCGGGAATCATACCCATAAGGTCTTTTACATTCCCCATTTTCTTAATCTGCTTAATCTGACCTAGAAAATCGTTGAAATTAAATTGATCTTTTGCTATTTTTTTCTGTAAGATTTTGGCTTCGGCTTCATCAAACTGTTCTTGTGCCCGTTCTACCAAAGAAACAATATCGCCCATGCCCAAAATTCGGTCGGCCATACGTGCAGGATGGAATACATCCAGCGCATCCATTTTTTCGCCTACACCAACAAATTTTATCGGTTTTTCAACAACAGAGCGAATAGTTAAAGCGGCACCACCTCGTGTATCACCATCTAATTTGGTAAGAATGACTCCATCAAAATTTAGACGATCGTTAAATGCTTTTGCTGTATTAACAGCATCTTGACCCGTCATTGCATCGACCACAAATAACGTTTCCTGAGGTTTAATTGCCGATTTAATATTGGCAATCTCATTCATCATTTGCTCGTCAATAGCCAAACGACCGGCGGTATCAACAATAACTACATTATAAGACTTTTCATGAGCAAGCTTAACTGCTGCTTTTGCAATTTTAACCGGATCTAAAACGCCTTCTTCGGTATACACATCAACGCCAATTTCAGCACCAAGCACTTTTAATTGCTCAATAGCAGCGGGTCGATAAACATCGCAAGCGACCAATAAAGGCGTTTTGCCCTGTTTGGTTTTTAAATAGCTCGCCAACTTTGCAGAAAAAGTGGTTTTACCGGAACCTTGCAATCCCGACATTAAAACAACACTCGGATTGGGCTTTGTATTTAAAGTAGCTGTTTCACCACCCATTAAAGCAGCAAGCTCATCGTGGACTATCTTTACCATTAATTGACTAGGAGAAACGGCAGTCAGTACATTTTGTCCCAACGCTTTTTCTTTTACCGTATTGGTAAATTCCTTGGCAATTTTATAGCTAACATCCGCTTCGAGTAGTGCTTTGCGGATTTCTTTAACTGTTTCGGCAACATTTATTTCACTGATTCTTCCTTGTCCCTTTAATACTTTCAGGGAACGTTCAAGTCTTTCGCTTAATCCTTCAAACATAGTCTTGTTTATTCTGTTTTTTGAGTTTGCAAAATTAGCAAATATTCTGTTAGAAATTTTGTTTTCCTACACTTCCTGTTACAATATAGCAAACAACAAAAAAGAAAATTTTTACGGATTCAAAATATTTGAGAATAAAACGGAAAAAAGAGAATAAAAAAAAGGTGCGAATAACCAGTTCGCACCTCAAACACAAACCATAATTAACCAAAGAAATATTATCAGGACGATAACATTTCCAGCGACAAAGTTAAGCATTATTTGAAGTAGTGCAAGTTATCAGCAAAAAAAAATTATTTTTTTTTCAAGCGTAGCTATTTGGCGGATAAACGTAGCGTTTTGTCGAAAGTACGTTCAAATTTGCTTGTATTTCCAACCCGATCAACCACCGAAATCTTCAGTATATTTTTATCAATTAATCCCGAAGGATAATGAAAAATCAGATTATTCTTTGCATCATATTCAAATAAAACCCATTTCCCATTTAAATAAGCACTGTAAGATTCTATTCCACTCAAATCATCTTTAATAATAAAACTCAACTTATTTATTTGTTGCCCATCAGCATTTTTAGGCGGCTGAATCCATTTTATCTGAGGAGCTATTGTATCTGCCACAAGCGCATAATCTCCAAAACTGCGAATGGAAGCCGTTGCTCTGTTTTTATCCCATCTCAATTCGCTTGTCGCCAATCGTCCTTGATCGATATCAGCCATAAGTAATTTTGATTTTATTGATTCAGGAAAAGAATCGAGGGTTATACTTAATTGGATATAGGATTGTAATGGCACTTGCTTTCTTCCTATTCGATAAATAGGGGAATAGGTCGTTTTATTGGCAGGCAATTCATCAAAATGAAAATTCATAGTATCGTATAAAGCATTTACCGGAACGACCAGTTTGAATTTATTTGATTGATAAACATTTTGTTGATCAGGATAAAACACCGCTTTCTTTTGCGTATCTTCTGCCCATGATTCGAATTTAGTTTCATCATCTCGAAAACAATAAAAACTTAATACTGAAACATTTCCGTTTGCATCTTTAACTTGATATCTAATCTTGTGAATAGCGTCATCCGACAAATTAATCCATCCTTTATTCTTAACTTTAGTATAAATATCGAGTTTGTTTTGCTCACCGACATAGGCTTTCTGATAGCGTCTTTTAAAAGTGTAATAATAGGCGTAATCAATAAAAGCATTGATGTATCTACCCGTTGAAAAGTTAAGCCTTTCCTGTCTGTTTCCGTATACCTGAACAGAATCTAAAAACAAATCAACCTCAAAAACTCCATTGTTGTTTTTCGTATCGTTTTGCTTATCTATAGTATTGATTCCCAAATAAAAACGTTTTGGCAATCCAATGGTGTCGCCGGCTTTTAATCGATAGTTCTCGCCCCAACCGGCCAATTCTAAACTGAACGGTTTTTTTGCTTCCGGATAAACACGTACCGACTGAATTGTAGGTCTAATAAAATCCTTTACTTGAATTCCAAACAGCAAAGGATTGATCGGTTCTTGTGTTCTTTCATCACGAATTTCGAAATGAAGATGAGGCCCACCTGAGCTACCCGAATTACCGGAATATGCAATTAACTGACCTTTGGCATAATGAAACTGGTCTTTTTTCGGAAATAAATCAACCGAAAAAGATTGCCTTGCATATTGTTCTTGCTGAACAAACTGAGCTAAGCTATCTTCAAACCTACTTAAATGACCATAAACACTAACATAACCATTGGGATGGGTTAAGTATATTGTTTTACCGGTTCCAAAAGGCGAAACTTTTACTCGACTCACATAGCCTTCGGCGGCGGCAAAAACCCACACCCCTTCAACTCCGCGTGTCTTAATATCTATGCCGGTATGGAAATGATCTGAGCGAAGCTCACCAAAAGTGCCGGAAAGTAAGATTCTCAAATCTAAAGGCGATCGGAAATAATCTTGTGGATATTGCGTTTGACTTTTTACAGAAAAAGCAAAGCCAAGCATTAAGAAAAAGAAAAATAATCGTTTCATTTTAAGTAAACTTAATTCAGGCAAAAATAGCAAAAACCACTTGTTTTCTATGTTTTATCAGAAAGGATATTTAATAACCGCTGTAAACTAAAAAATTATTTATACTTTTATCTAACACTATTAACCTAATTATCTACTATGTCGTTTTGCACAAAGCATTCCATTCGGGTACTGCTCAGATTGCCAATTGTAATCTTATTCTTCTGCATGCCTATTGCTTTATGGTCGCAAGATATTCGTGACGATGTATACACGTCGTTTATCAATTTAAATAAAGAAAACGGGCTAAGTAACAACCGAATTACGGATTTATATCAAGATATAAATGGATATATTTGGGTTGCAACCATAGACGGATTAAACAGATTCGACGGAAACAAGTTTATCATTTTCAGAAACAGTGTGGATGATTCGCTCTCGATTTCAAGCAATCATATTAGCTCAATAGCCGGTGATAGTAAAGGAAATATATGGGTTGGCACGAACAATGGCTTAAATAAATATTGTCCTTCAACCGGCAACTTTATTCGATACACGAGCAATCCGATTTTAGCCCATACGTTGCGTAACAACCACATCAGAAAAATTTTATTGGAATCGGACACAAGTCTATGGATTGAAACCATCGATGGCACTCTTTCGCATTTGAATATGAATAGCGGAAATTTTGAACATTATAGTCATAGGCCCATTCATCAACCCGACTATTTATACCACACCCTTTGGCAAGATGATAATGGAGATATCTGGATAGGAGGACGAAATTTGGAAATTCATATTCTGGATAGGACAAAAAAAACATTTAGACTTATCGCTGCCGATGCGACCAACCCGCATAAAAAAAGAGATGATGATTTAGCAGCTGTTGCAAAATCAAAAGACGGACGTTATTATGCTTCAGCAACCGATGGATTTTATCGTTTCGATCCTAAAACAGAAATTTTTGAAAAGCTTTATGCTACTTCTACTTTTTCTTTAAGCGCTCTACCCAACAATAGTATTTTAATGGGAACTGGTAAAGGCCTAGTTATTTACAATCCCAGCACAAATGGTTTTAAACGCTATCTAAACGATGCCGCAAACCCTAAATCGCTTATCAACAATCATATAAATAAAGTTTTGGTAGATAAAGCGGGTAATATATGGGCCGGCACAAACGAAGGTATTAGTATATTAAAACGACTCGAAACAGAGATAAACAATTATTTCTATATCCCCGACAGTCCAAAATCTTTATCGAGCAATAGAATAAGTGCTCTTTTACAAGACCGTAAAAAACGAATTTGGATTGGAACTGATGATCAGGGTTTAAATTTATGGGATAGGAATACGAATACTTTTAAGCATTTTAAGCACGATGCTGCAAATCCAAATTCCATCTCTTCAAACCGAATCACAAAGATTTATGAAGATAGAAATGGAGACTTGTGGATTGGCCTGTGGTCGGGAATAGGATTCAATAAATTTTATCCCGAAAAAAATAAGTTTGTCCGCTATGCGCTACTTAAAGATAGTCGGAAAACAGACTGGTACAATGATATTCTCGAAGATTCAAAAGGCAATTTTTGGCTTGGCTTTTGGGGAAGCCGCGGCTTTCAGTCGTTCGACAGAAAAAAGGAGGAATTTTCAAGCACCCATTATTATTCGCAGCATGTCCCAATAAACCTGAGTGTCGAAAAACTCATAAACGATGGCGAAGGGAATATTTTTATCCAAACCAATATCCCTTATGTTTATGATTATAATCCAAAAACCAATTTATTTAAAGCCCATATTTCAAAAAATAAATTCGCCACAGACCCGATAAACTATAAATATTTCTCGGCCGACTTACCCATAGACCCAAGCAATTTATACGCTATTGAGACCAATAAAAAGGGGATTACTCTTTTCGCAACTGATTCGGGCTTATTGGCTTTCCGGGCAAAAACACAAAAATTTTATGATTTAAACAACAAAACAACATATAAACACATCGTCTATAATAAAGAACGTAAACTGTTTTATGCCCTTTCAAACAATACGATAAGTGCCATTAATGATTCACTAGCCTTTGTATCTACAAAACAGCTCGAAGATTCTATCGACGCGCTTCAGGAAGTAAAACTTGTTTGCGATAGTAGAAATAACATTTGGATGCCCACAAGCAGCGGGATTTTTCGTTTAAACCCCGAAAACGGATTAATAAATAAGATGGATCTTGGAATAGGCGAAGATCAATTCAACAAAGCTCGATTTGCTTCAACTGAAAACTATATACTCATTTCGTCGGATAAAGGATTAATGAAAATTGATTCGAAAGACCTGTCTAAGCGAACGAAAATTGATTTTTCGAGTAATCCCGCTTTCCTTTCAAAAATCAATCATTTAGCAAAACTAGATAATAATCAAGTTCTTATCATTTCTGTTTATGGTATTGGACTATTAGATCCGAAAACTGACCAAATAGAATTTATTGATATTGAATCGACGCCTTCCGATTTTGGATACAATGTAAATTCGATTAGCGAATATAAAAACAAGCTGTTTTTAGCTTCAAATATCAGTATGTACGAACTTGATTTGAATCGCGCTAAAAAACGACTGATCCGAATAAATAATCCAGACCAATATATGGTTTCCTCGCGATTAACCACTTGTATATTGGAAGATGGAAACACTGATTTATGGATAGGAACAAGCGATGGCGGATTAAATAGACTACATACGAAAACGCAAGTTTTTGATCACTTTACCAAGGAAAATTCAGTGCTCCCCAGCAATGAGATTCTTTGTCTTTTTCTTGATGCTAAAAACACATTGTGGATTGGAACAACCGAAGGTCTTTGCAGTTTTGATAAAGAAACTGAACAATTGTTATTACACAGCAAACAGTGGGAAGCAAAAAGAATAGAATCAATGATAAGCGACTCTGATTCAATGCTATGGATTGGGACAGATCACGGATTGATTCGTTACAATACCCAAACATCTCAACATCAGGTATTTTTAAATGCGGACGGTTTTCCCACCAATTCTTACAACAAAGGGGCTATATTATTGGACAATGGACAGGCTGTTTTTTCCAGCAACCAAGGGATAGTCACTTTCAATCCAAAAGAGCTGACGGTTTCAAACCGATCAAAGAAAGTGGAAATAACGGAATTTAATTTATTTAACGAGCCCATTCATTTAAATATCCGTTCCGGAGACACTATAAAACTTAGTTACAACAAAAATTTATTCTCTATCGATTATTCCACCCTGAATTTCGAATCGCCCAACAGCGTTCATTACTCCTACACAATTTCCGGAATGGGAAACAAATGGATTACAAGCACAACACCTTCAGCTACTTTCACGAACTTGCCTGCCGGTGAATATTTGTTTCGTGTTTGTCAACAAGGATTTGAGGATCAGTCAGATTTTCAATCAAAACTATATATTTTTATCGCTCCACCCTTTTACAAAACCTGGTGGTTTGTGCTTCTAAATATCATTCTTATTGGAAGTATTGGCCTAATTGTTTTAATCGGTTATATAAAACAAATTAAAATTAGCGAGCGAAATGCAAAACTGGAACAAAAGTTACTTACCTCGCAAATGAATCCGCATTTTATTTTTAATTCACTATCGGCTATTCAAAGTTTTATTTATAAAAAGGATGCCGAAGTAGCCGGGAATTACCTCTCCGACTTCTCAAGCTTAGTTCGCCTTATTCTGGAAAACAGTCGGTCCGAATTGGTCGCCCTCGAAAAAGAAATTAAAACATTGCATTTATACCTGAGACTTCAACAACTAAGATTTATGAATAGGTTTGATTACGAACTATTTATAGATGACAAAATAAATACAAAAACAACTTTTATTCACCCCATGTTGGCCCA
>JBFHQD010000090.1:0-11898 GCA_041592395.1 Bacteroidales bacterium
CCTTTCGGACAAAAAGGAGCTCCTCCTATAACCAGTTCTTTAAACCGACCACCAAATACATTGCTTAATTTAGTGTATATCTTTTTGTAAATCAAGTCGTTAATAATAGGAATTTTCAATAAAACCTGCATCGAAGGTTTACTGATCTGCGGTACAATTTGATTTTTAAATATCTTTTCAATAACCAATGGCGCCGATAATATAAGGTGTGGTTTAACTTCGCTAAATGCTTTCATAATCACTTGTGGCGATGGAATTTTAGTTAAGAAAGTGATATGGCAACCGCGTGAAAACGGAAAAAGCAATTCGAAAGCTAAACCGTAAGAATGGCCTAAAGGCAAGAAGGATAAAATATTATCACCTCCATTCAATGGCATATTGTTTCGGGCATAGCGAACGTTGGCCGATAAACTGTTTAATTTGAGCATAACGCCTTTCGAAAACCCTGTAGTGCCCGAAGTATAACTGATTTGAACCAATTCATCGTTGCTTACTTCTTGCAAATGGAATTCATTGGCCAATAATCCTTTTGGATATTTTGATTGATAATCACTGTTTAATTCATCAATAATTTTTTGATTATTCCCGTTAAAATCTTTTAAAACGGCAAATGAATCAAGAGAAAAAATAGCTTGAAGGCCTTTAAAATCTTCTTCTTTAACATTGGGCCAGATAAAATCAGAAATAAAAAGCAATTTAGAATCGGAATGCTCTACGATATTGCAGATATCCTTGGCTTTAAAATCAGGAAGTATGGGAACAGATACGGCTCCATAACTAACCGTAGCAATAAAATTAATAGCCCATTCGGCTGAGTTTTTTCCAATTAAGGCAATTTTGTCACCTTTTTTTAGGCCTGCTTTTTCGAATAAAATATGGTATTGCGCAATTTTTTCGGCTACTTCTTTGTATAAATAAGTGTTGCCGTTATAGTTGGAAAGCGCCTTTCCTTCCCAATTTAGTTGTATACTCTCTTCAAAATACTGGATTAAATTTTCTTGTATCATATGCTTGTCATTTGTCCAATCAAAGATAAAAAATATTATTGTATAGATTGTGTTTTAGTGAATATCAGCAAATTTTAAAAGCTCATTTTTATCTTTTTCTAACCAAGTTATCGGGCAATGTTTTGTAATTTTGCACAAAATGTATGAAATGATTTTATCTTCCCTAAATGCAATTAGTCCAATAGATGGGCGATATAGATCTCAAAACGAAAATTTGAGTACTTATTTCTCGGAAAAGGGTTTGATTCGATATCGAGTTCAAGTCGAAATTGAATATTTCATCGCTTTGTGCGAATATCCTCTTCCCCAATTGGCTTCGATTTCAAAAGCGCAATTCGAAAGTTTACGTCGCATTTATTTGCAATTTTCAGAAAAAGATGCTGAAGAAATAAAGGAGATTGAAAAGGAAACCAATCACGATGTTAAAGCGGTCGAGTATTTTATTAAAGATCGGTTTTCTGATCTGGGGCTTTCTGATTATAAGGAGTTTATTCATTTTGGACTTACTTCGCAAGATATCAATAATACAGCTACACCACTTTCGTTGAGAGAAGGATTTTTAAATGTTGTTTTACCGGAGCTTAAATTGGTGGTTTATGAGTTAAAACAAAGGGCAAAATCGTGGAAGAAAATCCCCATGCTAGCACGAACACACGGACAGCCGGCTTCTCCTACACGATTAGGAAAGGAATTTATGGTATTTGTAGAGCGCTTAGAAGCTCAACTTAAAATGCTTGAACGTATACCGTTTGCGGCTAAGTTTGGTGGAGCAACAGGTAACTTTAACGCGCATGCAGTGGCTTTTCCGGAAATTGATTGGGCGCATTTTGCCAATCGTTTTGTAAAAGAAAAGCTGGGATTGCATCGACTGCAAACAACCACGCAAATAGAGCATTACGATTTTATGGCTGCTTTTTTTGATAATTTAAAACGAATAAATACCATTTTAATCGATCTGGATCGCGATATTTGGACCTATGTATCCATGGATTATTTCAAACAAAAAATTAAAAAAGGCGAAGTGGGTTCTTCGGCGATGCCTCACAAAGTAAATCCCATCGATTTTGAAAATTCGGAAGGAAATTTGGGCCTTGCCAATGCTATTTTCGAACACTTGGCTGCCAAACTACCGGTTTCGCGTTTGCAAAGAGATTTAACAGATTCAACAGTAACACGAAATATTGGGGTGCCAATGGCGCATAGCTTGTTGGCTTATAAATCTTTGCGCAAAGGATTGGAAAAATTAATCCTGAATAAAGAAAAGATTGTGGCCGATTTAGAAGCAAATTGGGCAGTGGTAGCCGAAGGCATTCAAACCATCTTGCGACGCGAAAAATATCCAAATCCTTACGAAGTCTTAAAATCACTAACCAGAACAAATGCGAAAATGAATCAAGAAACGATTTGGGAATTTATAGAACATCTAAATGTTTCAGAATCGGTAAAAGAGGAATTAAAAGCGATTACACCCTCCAATTATACGGGAATTGCATAAAAACAATAGTTAAACTAGGCAAGCGAAAACATTTTGATGAAGAAATTATCCAGATTGTTTAAATACATCATCCCATTCAAGTGGAATCTTGGGCTGAGTGTCATTTTTATGTTACTCACAGCTGTTTTTTCAGTTTCAACATTAGCGCTCATTGCTCCATTTTTAAACCTGCTTTTTGATCAAACCGATTTGGTTACTACCACAGTGCCTTGGGAATTAAATTTAGCTTCGTTCATTCATAATTTCAATTACTTTATGAGTGTGATAATTGTGGAGCAAGGAAAACTAAATGCGCTCTTTTTTGTGGGTTTATTGGTTATTTTGGCTACTTTATTTAAAAATGTTTTTGATTATTCGACCAAGTATTTTATGCTTCCAATTCGTGTGGGCGTCGTTCGAGATATTAGAACAACCTTGTATTCCAAGATTTTAAGTTTGCCCTTAGGTTTCTTTTCTGAAGAACGTAAAGGCGATATTATCAGTCGGATGACCCAAGATGTACAAGAAATTGAAGTTTCTATCATTCGATCTATCGAAATGCTTTTACGCGATCCTATTTTAATTGTTGTTTATTTGATCGCCCTTTTTTCCATAAGCGTAAACCTTACTTTCTTTGTAATTGTCCTGCTTCCCTTAAGCGGGTTTTTTATCGGAAAAATTGGTAAAACACTAAAAAGCACCTCGCTAAAAGGCCAGGCTATGTTGGGTCTTATTATTTCGCAGGTTGAAGAGGCGTTAGCCGGATTGCGAATTATCAAGGCTTTTAATGCTGAAAAACACGTGAATAGTCGTTTTGAAAAATCGAATATCGCATATACCCGATTGCTGTTGAGTGTGTTTCGAAGACAACAGTTGGCGAGTCCATTGAGCGAATTTCTTGGTGTGAGTGTGCTGGTTATCGTGCTGTGGTACGGAGGAAGAATGGCCTTGGAAGGTGATGGTAATGTATCTCCGTCGGGTTTAATTGCGTACCTGGCTATTTTTTCACAAATCATTAACCCTGCAAAATCAATGACCACCGCGTATTTTAATTTACTCAAAGGATTGGCTTCAGCAGACAGGGTAGATGAAATTTTAGATGCTAAAGTGGGGATAGAACAAAAGCCTAATGCTGTAGAGAAAAGGGATTTTGAGCGTATTGTAGAATATAAAAATGTGTCCTTTAACTACGGAAATGATCGAATTTTAAAAAATGTAAACCTGAATATTGAAAAAGGGAAAACGATAGCTCTTGTGGGTCGTTCTGGCGCCGGAAAATCCACCTTTGTGGATTTACTGCCGCGATTTATTGAAGTGTTGGAAGGGGAGGTATTGATCGATGGTATTAAAATCAAAGATATGAAAATCAATTCCTTACGTAGGTTGATGGGAATTGTTAGTCAGCAATCGATTTTGTTCAACGATACTTTTTTTAATAATATCGCCTTTGGAATTGATGATGCAAAAGAAGAAGATGTAATTGCTGCTGCGCGCATAGCCAATGCACACGAATTTATTATGGAAACGCCTCATGGATATCAAACGAATATTGGCGAGGGTGGTGGAAAATTATCGGGTGGTCAGCGACAGCGTATCAGTATTGCCAGAGCAGTATTAAAAAATCCACCCATTCTCATTCTGGATGAAGCAACTTCAGCCTTAGACACGGAATCGGAAAAATTGGTTCAAGAGGCCATAATCAAATTGATGAAAAACCGTACTTCTGTAGTTATTGCGCACCGACTTTCTACCGTTAAACATGCCGATTTGATAGTGGTGCTGGATAATGGCGAAATTGTGGAACAAGGTACCCACGATGAGTTGATCTCAATAAAGGGAGGAATGTATAAGAAATTGTATAAACTTCAGATGTATTGATGGTTTATTGCTTTTTCGGAGGATAATCGATCGAATAATGTAAACCCCGACTTTCTTTCCTTTGCAAAGCCATTTTTAACACCAAATGAGCCACATTAATCAGGTTTCTTAGCTCGCAAATCTCGACAGATATAATAGATTTTTCGTACAAATCTTCGGTTTCTCTGTAAATGATTTTTAAGCGATCTAAAGCACGAGTCAGACGCAAATTAGAACGCACAATTCCAACATAATTGCTCATTATACTTTGAAGCTCTTTGATAGATTGTGTAATCAAAATCATTTCTTCGTTTAAAACAGCACCTTCTGCATTCCAGTCGGGAACTTGGTTTTCGAACGAAATTGAGTTGTATTCTTTAAGCGCATCTATGCTTGCTCTATGCGAAAACACGATGGATTCGAGCAGAGAATTAGAAGCTAAGCGATTAGCACCATGCAAGCCTGTCGAAGAACATTCGCCCGAAGCATATAAATTTGCAATGGAGGTGCGACCAAATTCATCCACTTTAATGCCTCCGCAAGAATAATGTGCACTTGGTACTACCGGAATCATTTCTTTAGTAATATTGATGCCGATGCTTAAACATTTGGCATAAATTTTCGGAAAATTGAGGATTAAACTGTTTGCATTTAAATGTCTGCAATCTAAATAAACACAGTTTTCTCCACTTACTTTTAATTCATTGTCGATAGCACGTGCAACGATGTCTCTGGGTGCTAAAGAACCGCGACTATCGTATTTTTCCATAAAAGAAAGCCCTTCAGAAGTTTTTAAAATCCCTCCAAAGCCTCGTACAGCTTCAGAAATTAAAAAAGCAGGTTTTTCGCCCGGATTGTACAAAGAGGTTGGATGGAACTGAATAAATTCCATTTTTTCTACAACTCCTTTAGCCCGATAAACCATCGCAATACCATCGCCGGTTGCTATTTCCGGATTTGTGGTTGATTGATACAGATTCCCAATTCCTCCGGTGGCCAACATCGTCTTTTTTGCTAAAACGGTGTGCACTTGTCCTTTTTCTGGATCTAAAATATAGGCACCAAAACAGCGAATATCTTTACTTGAACTTTTTACTACTTTACCCAAATGATGCTGGGTGATAATGTCGATAGTAAAATGATTCTCCCAAATTTCGATATTGGGATGATGGATGACCTTATCAAGCAGTGCTCGCTCAATTTCTAAACCGGTGCTGTCTTTATGATGTAAAACACGATTTTCGGAATGCCCCCCTTCTTTTCCTAGGTTAAACTCCCCGTTTTCATTGGTGTCAAATTTTGTTCCCCACTCAATCAATTCTTTAACGCGTTCGGTCGATTCGGTAATCGTCATTCGTACAACTTTCTCATCCGATAAAAAGTCACCGGCAACGAGGGTGTCTTCAATATGTTTTACGTAGGTGTCGGGCGTATACATTACAGCAGCAATACCGCCTTGTGCATATTTGGTTGCTGTTTCGTCGGAATTTGATTTGGTCACGATTAAAACTTTCCCCGCTTCTGCAACTTTTAAAGCATAAGATAAACCCGCAATACCACTCCCGATAACTAAAAATTCTATTTCTTTTCGCATTATTCAATGCAAATATGCCATTTGCGTTTTGATTATACGCACAAATTTACTTGATTTAATTTAATCTGAACGGAGTTAGGAGCAGTTTATCTTACCTTTTATTTGGTAAGCCCCGATTTTAGACCGATGTTTCGCAATTGATTATGCGGCTATAGGATTTGAGGGTATGGCCCGCGATGCAATGCGTGTAAAGATTATCGTTGCGATTTTTAATTTCTAGCAAACAAGTCAGCTAAAAAAGTATTTTTGTAGTCGTTAAAAAAAATGGAAAGTAGATTTATCTAGAATTCAGCATAATATTTGCCGAATTGCCTTTTTAACTGATAGATAATATGATATATAGGTTTTCGTACTGCGGAATGATTGGTTAAAATGTTATGCGGCTTTTGAGGAATAAGAACTTATTTTTATGAAGATTCTTTTTACGGGAAAATCCGATTTTAAGTACAATCGCGTTAGAGTTTTACTCGCCGGTTTGGCGGAGCTACAGGATATAGAGCTGTGTTTCTTCCCAATTAAAAGCAGAACAAGCTTCGATAAAAAAGCTTTTATCGCAAAGCAGAATGAAGTTGATTTTATTTATATCCCCCCGTTTAGGCATATCGATGTCCGTTTTATAAAAAAATTCAGTACAAAACCCATTGTTTTCGATCCGCTCATTTCTAAATACTTGACCAAAGCGGTTGATTATCGGCATTTTTGGAAAGGGCCTATAAAATATTGGTTGGATAAAATTCCTTTTGATAAATGCGATATCTTATTGGCAGACACCCAAGCCCATAAAGATTATTTTGTACGAAAATTTTCCATCGCTTCATCGAAAATTGGAGTTTTACCCATCGGTGTTGATACGTCTCTTTTTCAGCGGAACGAAAGCTATATAAGTAATAATGCGTTATTTCGGGTTGGATTCTATGGCAGTTTTGTTCCCTTGCAAGGAATGCCAAAAATAATTGAAGTGGCCAATATCCTGAAAGATGAAAACGACATTGTTTTCGATATAATTGGTTCCGGATACGATTATAATCAATCGATTAAATTGATTAAAAAGTATAAACTAGAAAATGTCAATCTTTTGGGGTGGGCAGATTATGAGGTACTTAGTAGTATGATCGCTGATTTTGATGTTTGTCTGGGAATTTTTGGAGACTCCGAAAAAGCGGATTCTGTAATCCCGAATAAAGTGTTTCATTATGCATCCTTGGGAAAATGTATTATAAGTAAAAATACAAAGGGGATTAACGAATTGTTTACCCACAATCTAAATATCGTTTTAAGCGATAATTCACCACAAAAAATTGCAGAACAAATTCGAAGTTTAAAAGCAAACAGGGCGGAAATTACGAGAATAGGAAATAATGCACACGATTTAATTACGCGTGATTTTAATCATGTGGAAATAGCCAAACGGTTTATCGCCATTTTAGAAAAATATAGATTAGAAAACTAGAAAATCTATTATTCAGCAAGTAAGTCCTCGTACATTTTTTTTGTCTTAAGAACAGTTTGTCCCGTATTCAAATGACTGTCGATTCTCAGTTTTGCATTCTTCCCCAGTCTTTTTCTTAAAGGGGTATCCTTGTAAAGTTTTAAAATAGCTTCGCTTAATCCTTTTGGATCGCGCGCTTTGCATATCAGTCCGCTTTGCTCATGCACCAGAAGTTCTCTATTTCCTGCAATATCAGTTATGATGGGAGCTATACCCAGCGACATAGCCTCAATAACGGATTTCGTAATCGATTCTCCTTTAATCGATGACAATACAAATACATCCGAAGCCGTAACGATATTTAAGGGGTTTTTCCTAAAGCCCAAAATATGCACTTTGTCCGATTTTCCGCCTTTTTTTATTAAGTGTAAATTTTCTTTCGTATCCATATCCTTGCCAACCAATAGTAAATGGATGGGCAAATCTTTAGGCACAAGGTTTATGGCTTTAAGTAAATACGATATTCCTTTCATTCTTCGGTTGTTGGCCACGTTAACCAGCAAAAATGCATCTGGGCTTAAGTTCAGTTCTTTTTTGATATCGTAAGGCGGGAAATCGGTATACCAATTTAAATTATGTCCTTTGTTAATAGTTATCGTTTTATGCTTGCCAAAAAGCAACTGTTTTTGTAAAAATTCCTCGACGCCTTGCGAATTGCAAAAAATCTTATCCACACGTGGATGCAGGAATTTTAAATAAGAAAGCGGATCGTACCAGTGTATATTTCCGGCATAACCCCGATACAAAACCACCTTAACCTTTAATCCCTTTGCGGCTTTTATTCCATTTACTATTGCCGGATTATTAAAAAGATGAATAATATCTATTTTTTCTTTAATGATGGTTTCTCTTATTCTGGCTATTTCGGCTTTGTCGAATTTTTTCTTTGGATGAAAATCAATGACACGGATTCCGGCGGCTTCAAAAGTTGAATGAAATGGAGTCTCTTTAAAAGTCATAATATGAATTTTAAAGCCTAATTTTGCAAGACCGATGAAAATTTCAGCTTCCGGCCGGGTTGTTACGAAATCTCTGTAATCGCTAATTACCAGAACTTTAATGGGCATATCGTTTGATGAATTAAGGATAAATAGTTTTAATTTAGGAAAGCGCAAAGTTACGTTAAATAAAGGAAAGGTTTGTATTTGATCGGAATTCTTTACTTTTGAAAGTTAAAAAAAGAAACAGTGACTACTCAATTATTCGATTTCGATATTGTATTAAGTAAAGCCCAAAAATATTGCGCCTATCAGGAACGCTGTCAGTGGGATATGCTTAAAAAATTTAGAGATTGGCGGGTTGATGAAGAGATACAAGACGAAGTTTTATCCGAATTGATCACCCAAAACTTTATCAATGAAGAGCGTTTTGCTTTTCAGTTTGCTGTGGGTAAGTTTCGCATTAAAAATTGGGGGCGACAAAAAATCAAAAGCGAATTAAAAAAAAGGCAAATCTCAAGCTATTCAATTAATAAAGCTTTAGATGGAATTGATCAAGAGGAATACGGCTTAACTTTGCAAAAGCTCATTACAAAAAAAGGAAAAGAGGTTAGCGCTAAAAATGAATACGAAAAGAAACAAAAAATAGCACAATATTTGCATTCCAAAGGTTACGAATCAGAATTGATTTGTGAATATTTGCAAATTACAGAAAACGAATAAATTATAAGCATATGATATTAACAGACGATTTGAAAGATCTGAGAAAACGTGTAGATGCTTTGAGGAGGTATCTTTGACGTTGACCGGAAAAAGATTGAAGTAATTGAAGAAGAAGAAAGAACGCAAGCCCCTGATTTTTGGGACAATCCACAAGAAGCGGAAAAGGCACTAAAAGCCATTCAAGGCAAAAAAAGATGGGTCGAAGATTATGTTAAAGCCGAAGAGGCTTTAGGCGATTTAGAAGTTTTATTCGACTTTTTTAAACAAGGAGAGGCCAGTGAATCGGAAATTGAAGAGCAATACGATGAAGCTTTAAATCAAATCGAAGCTTTAGAGTTTTTAAATATGCTCAGCGGAGAGGAAGATAAATTCGGAGCGATCGTAAAAATTAATCCCGGAGCCGGCGGAACCGAAAGTCAGGACTGGGCGGAGATGCTGATGCGTATGTATATGCGTTGGGGCGAAAGAAAGGGCTTTAAAGTTAAAACCATCGATTATCAAGAGGGAGATACAGCCGGAATAAAAACAGTGAGTATAGAGTTTGAAGGTGAGTTTGCCTATGGCTATCTGAAAGGAGAAAACGGAGTCCATCGTTTGGTGCGCTTATCGCCTTTCGATTCGGCCAATAAAAGACATACTTCCTTTGCGTCAGTTTACGCTTATCCGGTCATTGATGAAGACATTCAAATCGAAGTAAATCCGGCAGATATCAGTTGGGATACTTTTCGATCCGGTGGCCCGGGTGGACAGAATGTTAATAAGGTGGAAACCGCAGTGCGATTGAAACATGCGCCCTCCGGAATTATTGTCGAGTGTCAGGAAACACGCTCACAAGGTCAAAATAGGGCAAAAGCTTTGCAAATGCTGAAATCGCAATTGTACGAGATCGAACTTCGTAAAAAACAAGAAGCGGTTGATGCCATCGAAAATGCCAAAAAGAAAATAGAGTGGGGCTCTCAAATTCGCAATTACGTTATGCATCCTTATAAATTAGTAAAAGATGTAAGAACAGGAGTGGAAACTTCGAATGTTCAGGCCGTAATGGATGGCGATTTAGATCTCTTTATAAAAAGTTATTTGATGGAATACGGATCTTCCTTGAGCATAAAAGAAGGACTCTAATTGAACTTTACTTGCCTTTATTTTATAGCAATTATCAAACATCATTTTTTATTAAAAAAGAAGCGGTTAATTTCTTAACATATGTTAACAAAAACTGCATTTTATAGGGATTTCAAGCGATGAATTCTGCTAGCTTTTTCGTACATTTGCGAGGCTTAATAAAATACAATTTATGACACAAGAAGAGTTAGATAAACAAGGTGAATATTCAGCGGATAATATTCAGGTATTAGAGGGCTTGGAAGCAGTTCGGAAACGTCCTGCAATGTATATTGGAGATATTTCTGAAAAGGGTTTGCACCATCTTGTTTATGAAGTAGTAGACAATTCCATCGACGAAGCGTTAGCGGGTCATTGCGATAAAATAAAAGTAATTATTCAAGAAGACAATTCGATACGCGTTAGCGATAACGGAAGGGGAATCCCAACCGGTATGCACGAGAAAGAGAAAAAAAGTGCACTCGAGGTGGTTATGACTGTGCTTCACGCCGGTGGTAAATTTGATAAAGGTAGTTATAAAGTTTCCGGAGGTTTGCATGGTGTTGGTGTTAGTTGCGTAAATGCACTTTCGTCGCATTTAATTGCTGAGGTTCATCGCGAAGGAAAGATTTTTAAACAAGAATACCATATTGGTAAACCTGTTGCCCCCGTTGAAGTTGTCGGCGAATCCGAACTTACCGGAACTACCATTACTTTTTATCCTGATTATACCATTTTTACGGTTAAGGAATACAGCTACGATACACTGGCTTCTCGTCTACGCGAACTGTCTTTTCTTAATAAAGGTATCGAATTAATTTTGATCGATGAAAGGAATAGAGATGAACACGGAAACTTCAAAACGAGTCGTTATTATTCGGAAGAAGGTTTAAAAGATTTTATCGAATATCTTGATGAAACACGTGTAAAGCTAACCGAAAACCCCATTTATATAGAAGGTGAAAAAGGAGGTACTCCAGTTGAAATTGCCATGCAATACAACACTTCTTTTTCAGAAAATTTGCATTCATATGTTAATAATATCAATACACACGAAGGAGGAACTCACTTAAGTGGATTCCGTCGTGGATTAACACGTACGCTGAAATCTTATGCCGAAAAATCAGGGATGTTAAGCAAATTGAAATTCGATATTAGTGGCGATGACTTTCGGGAAGGACTTACAGCTGTGCTTTCGGTAAAAGTTCAAGAGCCTCAATTCGAAGGTCAAACGAAAACAAAATTGGGGAACTCTGAAGTAATGGGAGCTGTAGATCAAGCTGTTAGCGAAGCTTTGTCTATTTTCCTCGAAGAAAATCCTAAAGAAGCCCGAGTTATTGTTAACAAGGTTATTCTTGCTGCTACTGCTCGCCACGCTGCTCGAAAAGCACGTGAACTCGTACAGCGTAAAAATGTTTTATCAGGCTCCGGTTTGCCCGGAAAATTGGCCGACTGTTCCGAAACCGATCCGGCTTTATCGGAGATTTACTTGGTAGAGGGTGATTCAGCTGGTGGAACAGCTAAGCAAGGTCGCGACCGAATGACACAAGCCATACTTCCTTTGCGAGGAAAAATTTTAAATGTGGAAAAGGCGATGCCACATAAAATTTTCGAAAGCGAAGAAATTCGAAATATGTTTACAGCTCTTGGTGTAAGTGTTGGTACTGAGGAAGATAGTAAGGCGCTTAACTTAAGTAAATTGCGTTATCATAAAA
>JBFHQD010000091.1:0-11886 GCA_041592395.1 Bacteroidales bacterium
ACATTTCGTTATAGGCAATTTTTTCTTCTAAAAAATCTGTAACCCATTTGTATTCCAAGCCATAAAAAGTAAGCTGCTCTGGTTTTACACCGGCATTTAATAAACCCTGTACTTCTTCAATCATTCCATTTTGCAATCGCTCCTCCAAACGCTCGGTAATACGCATTTTAACTACTCTTCTATCGAATTGGATCCCAAATATTTTGGTTTCGATATTCGGGAAAGTAGTATCTAAATCCGGATTTTCGTCGTAATATTTTTGGATTTCGATAGCACGTATTAAACGTTCTCTTTCTGATGTATCAGTGGTATTGTGTAAGTTTTTATAAGAAGAAAGCATTTCAATAAGCTCCGTATCTTCTTTTAACTCCAATGCTTGACGAAGCTCTTCATCTTTAGGCACATCAATTAGTTTGTACCCTTTCAAAACGCTTTCGATATACAATCCTGTACCTCCGCATAAAATAGGAATACTTCCCTTTTCATCGATAGCCGTGTAAGCTTTGAGAAAATCTTTTTGAAATTCAAAAACATTGTATTCATAACCCGGATCAACAATATCGATTAAGTGGTAGGGGATTTTTTTATCTGCAACAAAATAATCATCGATATCTTTGCCCGTACCAATATCCATTCCGCGGTAAACTTGTCGCGAATCAGCACTAATTATTTCTCCGTTTATCAAGTTGGCAAGATGAGCGGCCAAACTTGTTTTTCCTGTGGCTGTAGGTCCTAATATTGTAATCATCTAAAAAATTATCAGCGTGCAAAATTAAGGTTTTGATTTTGATTTTCGCAAGGAATATTCAAAATTTGAAAGGATTTCTCGTATTTCCTTTAAGGATGAAAAAGAAGTTAAATCCACAGCTTTGGCTATTGTATTTAATTGCTCCTTAAATTCGGAATCAAAACTACTGAAATAGCGTAGATTCTCTGCTAAAAGTATTGACTGTTCGTTTTCAGTCTGATCGGTTTCGCTTTTTAAAAATTGCAATATTCTTAATCCATCAACCAAAATAGAGCAAGCCTTAACAAATTGGGTTTTCGATTTATAATTCGATCGTAATGAATGCCAGAGCGCCTCTTTTTTCAATTGCTTTTGAAGAAAAGCAGTCATAGGCGTATGCACATCCTGGCTATAGAGTTCAGGAAAAAGTTCATAAGTCGACTTTATTTCTCCGAAGAGTTGATAGGGATAAATCGGATAAGAAGACCAATCCCCTGCTTGTCCTTTTATCATCGCGGGACCGGTGCCAAAATTGACACGATCTGAAAAACGTGCCGCAGGATAAACACGAACATGATTCCAATTTTCTACAGCACCGAATTTTCGTAATTTTTGTAGAAAATAAAAATCCTCGCCGGCTGCTTTTGGCGTCATTCCCCCTACTCTATTATACACCGAAATTTTGGTTGCTAAGGCAGACCCAAGCGCTGAAAACTGGTAAGGATTATCGATTAAAATCATATTAATAGCATAATTCCGCATGTATATTTCGTAGCGGAGTATGGCCAAATTCGCTTTTCTATCTTTTGTTAATCGATGATAATAAGGATTGGCTAAACCAACGCAATTTGGTTTCTTCGAAAACAGGGAAAGCACTGAGCTTAAATAATCCGAAGGGTATTCGCTGTCGGCATCTATACTTAAAATTAAATCCTTTGCCTGACCCCGTTCAGAAGCCTTATCCATAACTAGTTTTCGAGCCCAACCCACGCCTTTTTGTTTACCTTGCCAAGCTTTTCCTTTACTGCTCTTATCAATTAAAGTGATGGGAAAACGATTTTCGTCTTGTAATAATGCAATGCTTTTCTGATTGTCGATGCAAATACTCCTTTTTTCGGGATCATTCCACCACGCATCCGGCTGATTAACACAAACTATAAGTTCAAAATTCGGGTAGCTTTGATTGTAGATTCCATCTAATAAAGCAGGAATATTTTCCGATTCGTTTAAAACAGGCAGACAAAGAAATAATTTAGGTTCTTGCATTATAAAAAAAGAGGCTATTCTTTCGAACAGCCTCTCGTATTTAAAACATGATATTTATTTTAAGAATTCGGGTAAACGACCTGGAGTCCAAATAGCTCCCACTTCATCTAACTGCTTTTCGATGCTTTCTAACTCAACTTTGGCAGCTTTTATTTTTGTCAAAACAGCAGGGAATTCTTCAACCAATATTTCATAGTTTGAAAGTGCTGTTTGTGTTGGCGCTGATGTTGATCCCCAGAACGTATTGGCAATAATATTTAATCGTTCATTCAATGGAACTTGCTCTGGTGGAACTTCTTCCGGACTAGCAACTGCTGGCGTTCCATCGTAAAGGAATGTAATATCATCCAAAGTCTCAGCTAACTTTTTGGCTTGCTGAGCCATTTCAAATGTGCAAGAAGGCGTATTATGAATAGACTGGCGCACTTGAACGACTCTGTTTTTCATTTCTTTCAGATAACGCTCAACACCGTCCATTGTTTTTCCTAATTCAAGCACTTGATTTTGAAATGCGACCAATGCAGCTCTGTCTTTTGCACCTAATGTTGTATTGTTAAGCACTTTAGCATTAAAACTTACAGGTCCGGCTAGCAATTTTGATTCCCCATCGAAAACCAAAGACATGCTTACTTTATATTCACCGGGCATAGCCAGCATGCCATCAGTTCCATTATTTACGGGATTAAACTCTGTAATTGGTCTACGTGGAGGAAATGGGCCTTGGTATTTTAAATTCCAAACTGTACGATTAATTCCCGACGAAGCCCGCGTGTAAATATTTTTAACCAAATCGCCTTGCGCATCAGTAATAGAAAAGACCAAATAAGGATCGAGTTGATTTTCTTCTTCTTTGAGTTGCTCTTTACTGGGCTGAGGAATTGGTTTTCCTTCTTTAAATAGATCGGCTTCCTTTTTAAGTCGCTCTTTCTTTAATGTTTTTGGAACTTCGTTTAAGTAATAGGTAAAGGTAGCGCCAAATGCAGGATTATCTCCCAAATAAACTGTTGAGCCTTGACCGTATCGGCCGCCTGTTTGTATATACATCAAAGCATCTGGTACAGGGAAAATATTTCCTTCCGTTTTAAGAAAATCTTCGTTTACATCGCGCAAAGCAGAATAATCATCCAAAACATAAAAACCACGACCAAAGGTAGCAATAACTAAATCGTTTTCTCTTTGTTGAATGGTAATATCTCTAACAGCGATATCAGGCAATCCGGCATCTAATTTTTTCCAGAATTTACCCCCATCAACACTCGTATAAAAGCTGAACTCCGTTCCGACAAAAAGCAAATCTTTATTAACAAAATCTTGCTCTATACTGTGCACAGAACCATTTTCAGGCAAATTATTTGCTATGGGTACCCAAGTTTTTCCTTTATCAGTACTTTTTAGAATATAGGGTTTGAAGTCGTCGCTTTTCGTATTATTGAAGGAGACAAAAACCACATTCTCATCAAAACGAGAAGGCATAATATCACTTACTGGTGTGTATTCTGGAACGCCCGGGAATGAGGCTGTTTTTGTCCACGTTTTTCCATCATCATCGGTAACTTGAATCAAACCATCATCTGTTCCGGCATAAATCAAACCTTCTTTAACTGTAGATTCAACAAGGCTTAATATGGTGCCCCATTGCGAGGTAGAAACATGCTTAACAACTGCATTTGAAGGCCAATATTTCCCCATCATAGGAAACTGATTTCGATCTTCATTTCGCGTGATGTCTTCGCTTATTTTTACCCATGTATTTCCTCTGTCGGTCGATTTAAATACTTTATTGGCTCCCATATAAAGTGTTTGTCCGTTATGAGGACTTAGAACTAATGGCGCATCCCAATTCCAGCGATAGCTTTCTTCTCCTTTTAACGGTGAAGGTTTAATACTTGTAGCTTCCCCTGATTTTTTATCATAACGAAAAACATTTCCATATTGATATTCAGAATAGACAATATTCGGATCGTCTGGATCAACAGCTTGCCAGAAGCCGTCGCCTCCTATAGTTACAACCCATTCGCCCAGAGTAACGCCTGCTTCACTTGTATTTTGGTTTGGTCCTCCAAAACTATTATTGTCTTGCGTACCCCCATAAATCCAATAAAATGGATAACTATTATCGGCAAAAACACGATAGAATTGAGTAACGGGAAGATTTGATTTAAACACATAATTTTTGCCACCATCAAAACTTTCGTAAACTCCTCCATCGCCACCAATCATAATATGATCAGTATCTTTTTCATCGATCCACATCGCATGATCGTCTACGTGTCTGTCTTTATTCCCTAGAACTGACCAGTTTTTACCACCGTCAAAAGTAATCCGTGTCATTGTTTCGAGCGAGTAAACTTTATCAACATCCTTAGGATCAGCAACAATAGTATTGTAATATTGTCCGCTAGAGCTGTAAGAACTCATTTTCGAAAAAGAAGCTCCACGATCTGTAGATCGGAAAAATCCTCCTTGATCATCTTGTGCTTCAATAATTAAATAAACCACATTATGATCGACAGGCGAAATAGCGATTCCCATTCCACCTATATCACCACTTGGAAGTCCACTGCTTATTTTTTCAAAATGAGCGCCTGCATCGGTGGATTTATAAAATGCAGATTCCGGTCCACCACCTATTTTACCAAAAGCTCTTCGGCGACGTTGTTCGGAAGTGGCATAAACTACATCAGGATCGCTAGGATCGATGACCACATTATTCACTCCCGTATTTTCGGAAATTTCGAGCACTTTTACCCAATTTTTTCCTCCATCTGTAGTTTTATAGAGTCCGCGGTCTCCACCTGGTCCCCAGGCCGATCCTTCTGCTGCAACATAAACTACATCCGAATTTCTTGGATCAATGGCAATCATACCAATTTGACGACTGTCTTTTAATCCCATATTTTTCCAAGATTTTCCTCCGTCAATTGTTTTATAAACACCATTGCCATAACCTAAAGCACGTTGGTGGTTATTTTCACCTGTTCCGGCCCAAACCACATTCGAATTGTTCGGATCCATTTTTAATGCCCCAATACTGTAGGCTCCGTATTTATCAAATACAGGACTCCAGGTTGTGCCATTATTTTCCGTTTTCCAAATATGTCCGGAGGCAACACCTACATAGTATTCGCTTGTATTGTTAGGATTAACTGCAAAGTCAGCAATTCTACCCGATGTAAAAGCGGGGCCAATGCTACGCCATTTTAATCCTGAAAAAGAAGTTTTTTCGACAGCGGTTTTTGTCTCTTCTTCCTTCTTTTGTTTTTTTGCGGCAGATGCAGGAACGACCAGCATCATCACCAATATTAGCAATAAGCTAATTTTGAGTTTATTTACCCCTTTGTGTTTTTTACTCATAATGATAGTTTGATTAATTATTAAATACTCGAATATTTACCTAGGGTATGACTTTCAGTAAAGAAAGTATACCGAAGGTAAAGGATTAACTAATATCAATCTTTCGATGGATTTTTGCCTTTTTTAGGTTTAGCAATACTCTCGCGCATTGTGGTATCGGCTTGAATATTTTGGAATTTATAATAATCCATAATGCCTAAATTACCACTTCTAAATGCTTCTGCAATTGCTTTAGGGATTTCAGCTTCTGCCATAATAACGGCTGCTCGAGCTTCTTGAGCTTTAGCTAACATTTCTTGTTCTAAGGCTACTGCCATAGCTCTGCGTTTTTCGGCTTGTGCCTGCGCAATATTTTTATCTGCATTGGCTTGATCCATTTGTAAAACAGCACCAATGTTTTTTCCGATATCGATATCTGCAATATCAATAGAGAGAATTTCAAAAGCTGTTCCGGCATCCAATCCTTTAGACAACACTACTTTTGAAATAGAATCAGGATTTTCCAATACGGCTTTATGACTGCTAGAAGATCCAATGGAGGATACAACACCTTCTCCAATTCTGGCCAAGACGGTTTCTTCGCCGGCCCCTCCTACCAATTGTTTAATATTGGCTCGCACCGTCACTCGAGCTTTGGCTATTAACTGAATACCATCTTTTGCTACAGCTGTAACAGGTGGCGTATTAATTACTTTAGGATTTACAGACATTTGAACGGCCTGAAATACATCTCTACCGGCCAAATCAATTGCGGTAGCTGTTTTAAAATCCAATCCCATATTTGCTTTATCTGCGGAAATTAATGCTTCAACCACATTTTTAATTTTTCCTCCAGCTAAAAAATGCGCTTCCAAATCGTCGCGCTTGAGTTCTAAGCCCGCTTTTTTAGAAGTAATCATGGCATTTACAATAACTTTGGGCGGAACATTACGCCAGCGCATAAGCACTAACTGAATTAATGAAACTCTTACTCCTGATACTAGAGCAGAGAACCAGAGTCCAACAGGTATATAAACAAATAATATCCATATACTGATTACAACGGCTACAATTACGCCAATTAACATTCCCATTCCTTGTTCCATAATTTTATAATTTTATTTATTGAAAATATGCATTCTCGAAGCTCAGATTGTTTCAACCAAAACTTTATTGTTTTTAATTTCGACGATGCGGATTTTTTTTTCGGGATCGACAAAATCACCAAAAGTGGAAACTTCGATAAATTCGTCACCAAAACGTGCTTTTCCCATAGGTGTTAATCGCGATACCGAAATCCCTTCATCACCTATTTTGTATTTTTCTTGCACTTGGTCTATTTTGGAATTGATACTGGTAGAGAGCATTGCCTTTTTCCATGTTTTAGAGCGTAAACTTATTATGAGTAAACTTATGCTTACTAAAACCGTAAGCAAGAGGGCAAAAATCCCCCAACCCGTTCCGTAAATAACAAAAGTTTGATATACACCTAATGCTAAAGCAATCAATCCGATAATACCGACAAAGGTAGTCCCGGGTATCACCAACAACTCAAGCAGCAAAAAAAGTATTCCCAATGCAATTAAAACGAAGATAACTATCCAAGACATTTTTTTCTATATTTCTGTAAAATTAAGAAAAGAAATGGATAATTCGAAAGAAAGCCTCCTTTTTTGTAGGCTTATTTGATGGCAAAAAAATTAGTTTAATTGGAAAAAAAATCCCTTTAGTCGATGGCAACAGTTAAATCGCGCCGAGAAAGTTCATCGAACATCGGCTTTAAAACAGAATAAGAATCCGATTTTACCGCACATTTTCCTTTATAATGAACAATAAATGCACATTGTTCAGCTTGAATATCATCGTGATTACAAACATCAATTAATGAATTGATAACAAAATCAAATGTATTAAAGTCGTCGTTAAATAAGACCAAGGATTTGTTTTCTTCCAAAAGCTCATCCTCGTCGAATATCGGATTTTGTTTTTCTTTTGTCATAATGCAAAGATATAAAAAAATAGAATTTCAAACCTTTAACTATAGGATTCCGGTATTAAATTTAAGTTACAATTTTTTTCTAGAATCATTAAAATTATCTTTGCAAATAAATTCAAAATTACGTTTTGCAAAATATTATCAAAATAGCGCTTAAACAAGGATTACCCGGATGGAAATCGCATATTAAACTCGCGCCAATTGAGCGATTGGGATCGATTATGAATCACGCTCAAAGAACGGATTCTAAGCAAAGTGCCGTATTGTTGATCTTATTCAAGGAAATGGATCAAATTAAAATTTTGTTTATCCTAAGAAGCGAATACGATGGAGTCCATAGCGGGCAGATTTCTTTTCCGGGCGGACAAAAAGAACTAGCGGATGCAGATTTAAAAGCGACGGCCGTTCGAGAAACAATGGAAGAAATAGGCGTAAAATTTAAAACGGAGGATATTTTGGGCAAATTAACCGATTTATATATCCCAAAGAGCAATTTTATCGTAAGTCCTTATGTCACTTTTTTTGATGGTAATATATCGGATTTTAAGCTCGACCCTATCGAAGTTCAACAGGTATATAAAATAGCCTTGAGCGATTTAATGGATGAAAATTCAATTAAAATAAAGGAAGTCCTATCCGTCGGGAATCAAGCCTTAAAAGCGCCATGTTTTTGTGTTGAAGACCTGAAAATATGGGGCGCTACTGCTATGATATTGAATGAATTACTTGACGTTTTAAAAAAGAATAATAGCTTCGAATTGGACCAAAAAAAATGCGTACCCAAAGATGATACGCATTCTTAATATATACTAACTTAAAATTAATCTTCTATAATGATATTGGAAGTAATTTTTGAGGATTTTTTTAACATTTCAGTTACTCCACAATAGCGTTCTTCCGACAATTTTACGGCTTTTTCAATTTTGTCCATAGGCAAGTCTTTGCCACGGAAAATATAGTTCACCGTAATGCTATGAAAATATTTTGGATGTTCTTCGGTAAGTTCGCCTTCGACTTCTACATTGAAATAATCAGGTGTGACACGCATTTTTTTCAATATCGAAATAACATCCATAGCTGTACAGCCGCCTAATGAAACTAACATTAAGGTTTTTGGACGAGGGCCAAGATTCCGACCACCAACAGCCGGAACGGCATCGATCATTATTTTTTGCGTATTTTCGTGCAAACTAGCTTCAAAAGCCATTTCATCTTGCCATTTTACGTCTACTTTTTCTTTCATTTTATTTGATTTAAATTTTTTGCATTGCAAAGATAATAAAAAGCTATTCTGAGCAAAATAGATCTAATATCTACTTCTCATCCATAAACGCATAGCGATAATCCGTTGGAGGCACAAAATTTTCTTTGATAGTTCGTGCAGAAACCCAACGCAATAAATTTAGGTATGATCCTGATTTATCGTTGGTGCCTGAGGCTCTTGCCCCGCCAAATGGTTGTTGTCCTACAACAGCTCCCGTTGGTTTATCGTTAATGTAAAAGTTTCCGGCTGCATTCACTAATTTATCCACAGCCACTGTTATCGCATAGCGATCGTGGGCAAAAATAGCTCCTGTTAAAGCAAAAGGCGATGTTTCGTCAACCAGTTTTAAGGTTTCTTCATATTCGTCAGCAGGATAGACATAGAGCGTTAAAACCGGGCCAAACAATTCTTCTTGCATGGTGATGTATTTCGGATCTGTGGTCACAATTACCGTAGGTTCAATAAAATAACCTTCGGTTTTATCGTATCCCCCACCCACAATAATTTCAGCTTCTTTATCCTTTTTAGCACGATCGATAAAGCTCGCCAATTTATCAAAAGAGGCTTCATCAATTACTGCATTGATAAAATTCTGAAAATCTTCAACAGTTCCCATTCTAAACGATTGCACGTCCATGATGAGTTTTGTTTTAATTTCCTTCCATAAATTGTCTGGAATATAAGCCCGAGAAGCAGCCGAACATTTTTGTCCTTGGTATTCAAAAGCGCCTCGGCTCAATGCGGTAACCACTTCGTCGACTTTTGCTGATTTGTGAACCATTATAAAGTCTTTACCACCTGTTTCGCCCACAATTTTTGGATAGGTATTGTAAATTCCAACATTCGAACCTATCGTTTTCCAAATATTATTAAACACGGCGTTACTACCTGTAAAATGAACGCCTACAAAATCTTTATGACTGGCCATTACTTTGCCCCCTACTGACCCGGGTACAAATACCATATTGATAACGCCATCGGGCAAGCCGGCTTCTCTAAATATTTCCATAATTACATGGGCTGAATAAACCTGTGTTGATGAAGGTTTCCAGACTACCACATTTCCCATCAAGGCTGGAGCGGCCGATAAGTTTCCGGCAATCGCAGTAAAATTAAACGGTGTAATGGCATATACAAACCCTTCGAGTGGTCGTTGTTGCATGCGGTTCCAAATTCCATTGCTCGAATTGGGTTGCTGACTATAAATATCAGCCATAAATTCGACATTAAATCTTAGAAAATCAGCAAATTCACAAGCAGCATCTATTTCCGCTTGATAAACATTTTTCGATTGTCCAAGCATCGTTGCTGCATTAATCTTAGCACGATAAGGACCTGATATTAAATCTGCCGCTTTTAAAAAAATGGCTGCACGGCTATCCCAATTTAAGGATTGCCATTGCGAGCGGGCTTGTAAAGCAGCATCGATAGCTTGAGTAACATGCTCAGCATCACCCAAATAATAATAACCAAGGGTATGTTTTATTTCGTGTGGTGGATGTAGAGAAATACGCTTATCTGTACGAACTTCTTTTCCTCCAATCACCATGGGGATATCTATTTCTTTTGATTTTAAATCTTTGATAGCCGCTTTAACGGCTTTTCTTTCCGGACTTCCCGGTTTATAATCTAATGGAGTTTCGTTAATGGCTTTTGGTACATGAGGTACATGATACATTCCTTGAGGCATAATTATGTCTTTTTATTTTTTTTGCAAAATTACGAACTTAAATTATTATTTAGACAAAATCTAAATAATAATTGCACTTTTTTAGCAAAAAGTTTATTGCTGATTATCGCTATCCAATTTTACAGAAAAATCGCGCTTAACTCCAGCTCTCCATATGCGCACCATAATAGTTTCGCCGGGTTGATATTGTCCCAGACGCTCCACCAATTCGGAAGTTGAATTCACGGCCAAGCCATCGATCTGAAGGATGACATCTCTACTTTTTATTCCGGAGCGGTAAGCAGCGCCATTGACAATGACATTGGCAAGAAATACACCTTCTATTTTATCCATTTTCAAATAATCGGCTATTTCTTCATTAAGTTCACTCAATTGAACACCTAAAAAAGCGCGTTTTACTTTTCCATACTGAATCAAATCGCCGACTACCTTTTTAACAATATTCGAAGGGATAGCAAAACTATAACCTGTATAACTGCCTGTATTAGATGCAATAGCGGTATTAATACCAATTAATTTTCCTTGTTCATTTACCAATGCACCACCGCTATTACCACTATTTACAGCCGCATCGGTTTGTATATAAGAAGCGATGGCAGAATTATGCTGAGGGCCGACCAAATGAAGATCGCGGGCTTTCGCACTCACAATTCCTGCCGTAACAGTCGATGTTAAGTTAAACGGATTTCCTACTGCCAAAACCCATTCGCCGATATGTACAGCATCGGAATTTCCAAAATCCGTAAACTGTAAATCCTCCGAATCAATCTTTATTACAGCCAAATCGGTTGCCGGATCACGCCCGATAATTTTCGCTTTGAAATTCCGCTTATCATTGAGTGTTACATAAATTTCATAAGCACCGGCAACCACGTGATTATTGGTGACAATATAACCGTCTTTTGTCAGAATTACACCAGAACCTGTTGCTACATAATAATTGGGATTTTGTCCTTTTCTATACAAATTACCCTGACTATCGTAAAAATAAGCGTAAACATTACTTTTTTGAAGCATAATGGTTTTAATATGTACCACAGAGTTTACCGTTTTTTCAGCCGCTAAGACTAAGCTCGGCCTATCCCCTGTTAAGGCAAAATCAGACTTGGGAAAAATTAAACCGATAAGTAATAAAAGAGGGATAATAAATCTTCTTGTAGTGTTTGAAATTTGAGTTTTCATGCGATTGTTTTTTATGGCTTAACTCAAAAATAATGCAAACACAGCAATGCTTCCGGTTAAAAAATGTTAAAGCAAATCGATTATCAAATATGCATTTAAAGAGAAAACAAAGTAAAGCTTGTCAGCTATTAAAAAAAATGTAAATTTGTTCAAAGTGCAAAAATTGATGATTAACTTTTATAAATACCATGGTGCCGGCAATGATTTTCTTCTGATCGATGGAAGAAAAGATATTCCGAATATTAGCTCCGAAAAGCTAAAAATGATGTGTGATCGAAATTTCGGGATTGGTGCCGATGGAATCATGTATTTATTAAGTTCGCCCAATTACGATTTTGAAATGAAATATTTCAATAGCGATGGTTTGGAAGGAAGCATGTGCGGAAACGGTGGACGATGTATTGTTTCTTTTGCTTCTGATAAAGGAA
>JBFHQD010000092.1:0-11850 GCA_041592395.1 Bacteroidales bacterium
ACCAAAGTGTGAATTTCATCAATAAACAGAATTATTTGTCCGGCAGAATCCACCACTTCCTTAATCACGCTTTTGAGGCGCTCTTCAAATTCGCCTTTGTATTTGGCACCGGCAATTAAGGCCCCCATATCAAGGGAATAAACCGTTTTATCTTTCAGATTTTCAGGAACGTCACCATTGATTATACGGTGAGCCAATCCTTCTACTATTGCCGTTTTTCCAACACCGGGTTCTCCTATCAAGATCGGATTGTTTTTCGATCGCCTCGATAATATTTGTAAAACGCGCCTAATTTCATCATTACGACCAATGACAGGATCAAGCTTTCCGGATTGGGCCAGCGCATTCAAATTTAAAGCGTAACGATTCAACGCATTGTATTTTTCTTCTGCATTGGGTGTGTCGGCTTTTTTGCCTTTCCTTAGTTCCTTAATTACGGCAAGAAGGCTCTTTTTTGTAAGTCCTACCGATTTAAGCAAATCGGCAATATTATCTTTTCCATCAGCCAAAGCCAAAATCAAATGTTCGGCCGATACAAAGCTATCACCAAATTCTTTTAACAATCCAAATGCATTTTGAATCGTTTTGTTTGCCTCATTAGACAAGTAGATTTGCCCATCCGATTTAACATATGCATCTAAAATAGGCTTTAGTTTCCGATGTATTTCTTCCGCTTGTACATTTAATTTATTCAATAAGAAACTCACCAAATGATCATCGGATTCAAGAAAAGCGGATAAAATATGTCCGTTTTCAATTTGTTGATTTTTATTCGATTGCGCAATTTCTTGTGCTTTCTGAATAATTTCTTGTGCTTTTATCGTTAATTTATCAAAGTTCATCTTTTTAAGGTTTTTATATGCCCATACTCAAATATCTAACCAAAGTAGATTCTTGAAGTTCGATCAGTAAAAATGGCGGTAAATGATTGATAATTATGTCATTATGGCAATATATACATTTAACAAATCGAGGTCGATCAGCTAAGAATTTGCTAATCAATAATTTTAAT
Organism: Bacteroidales bacterium; assembly: GCA_041592395.1. GTDB lineage: Bacteria > Bacteroidota > Bacteroidia > Bacteroidales > UBA12170 > UBA12170. The sequence goes on from JBFHQD010000092.1 coordinate 1,013, forward strand.
CAGTTGGATTACTGTCGTTTCGTCAGTAGGCATAAGAGCACTAATAATTCATAAAACGAAGAGGCTTAATTCACTTTTCGAATAAGGAGAATTGCAAATAATAAAAGCATCGCTAAAAAGAAACTAGTATATTTGCCAAAAAATTGATATGCCATTAAAAACACTCGTAATCGGAGCAAGTACAAAACCTGAGCGCTATGCATTTAAGGCAGTTAATATGCTTAAGGAATATGGTCACCCTGTTGTTGCAATTGGCGCACGCGAAGCCATGATAGGCGACACTAAAATTCTGACCGGTTTACCACAATTTAAAGATATTGATACCGTTACTCTTTATGTTGGGCCGAAAAATCAACCTGATTTTTACGATTATATATTGGATTTAAAACCTCGGCGAATTATTTTTAACCCGGGAACATCCAATGCGTTTTTTAAGAATAAGGCCGAAGAAAAAGGAATTGAAATTGTTGAAGCGTGTACGCTAGTCTTGCTTTCGACTGAAAAGTTTTAAAGATTTGTTCATGATGCAGTTTGGAATAAAAAGTAAACGTCTGTTTTTAGTTTTTGGCCTGCTATTTTTTTGGCTTGATAACACCAAAGCGCAAATAGAACTTAACCTATTAACAAACTGTACAACAGCCGATTTTAGTATTCCCGTTCAAATAAAAAATTTCGATAATGCCTCTTCGTTTGAATTTATTTTGGAATACAATCCCAATATCGTAGCTTTTAAAAAGAGTCTTATTCCGAATGCCAGCTTCACCTTAAATAATAACGACAGCTACGCTATAAAAGTTATTGATGAAAATAATCAACTAAGAATTCAGTGGTCAGCTTATTATGGCGTTTCGATCATTGACGAAGCCTTAGTTTTTCTTCAATTCCAAAAAGTGAGTGATGGAAATCCTGAATTTTCGTGGAATGCAGCCTCCTCCCATTTATATCGAATTGGGGATGTGGAGCAAGAGGTTCAGTATACTGTTGAATCGAATCTTAGCCTGCCCTTAGTAAGTCCTTATCAAGTCAATTTTGAACAACTCGTAAAGGGTTGTAGAGATGACAGTGAGAATGGCTGTAAAGCCCAAGCCGAAGTCACGGTTAACGGGGCCACATCGCCATTGACTTACAAATGGAACGATAAGTTTAATCAACAAACTAAAGTGGCAATAGGTCTTTGTCAAGATCCCGTTTCTGTTATTATTCGCGATGCAAATGGGTGTATTTTTGGCGGAATTTTTCAAGCTTCCATTTATCCGGCTAATGAGATGCAAATATTTTCAAATCCGGAGATTGCCTATATCACTAAACCGAATGTAGAATTTACAAGTGCTTTTTTGGATGATGAACCCCAAGCTTATAAATGGGATTTTGGAGATGGTGCTACAGCAACAACGGCAAATGCAGTGCATAGTTTCGAAAAAGTGGATCATTATGCTGTTTCTTTATGGACGCGAAGCAATGAAGGCTGCGATACAACCGTAAAAATTGACAATTTTGAAGTTCGGGAGTTGGATTTCTGTATTCCGAATGTATTTACACCTAATGGGGACAATATCAACGACCGATGGGTTTTTAAAATTGGAAATCCTCCTGTTTCAGAAGACGATAGCAGCCTTAAAACGGGTATTTACGAAACCAACACTTGTGCCGGTGAAGATTTAATTTTTAACGAGCATTTTAAAAACACACATTTAATCATAATCAATCGCAATGGTGCAAAAGTATACGAATGTTCATCCTGTGCAGAAGGATGGGATGGAGGTACGCTACCCGATGGCGTTTATTTTTATGTTTTTGAATGGGAAGGGGAATATTCGAGTGGACGCGAACAAGGTGACGTAACGATTTTAAGAGGAAAATAATTAAAAAATATGGATAAAATTCAAGAAATTCAATCATTTGCAACTCAAGTACGAAGAGATATTTTACGAATGGTGCATAGTGCTAAATCGGGTCATCCGGGTGGATCGCTTGGCTGCGCCGATTTTATGAGTGTTTTATATAAGGAGATTCTAGATTACGATGCTCGTAATTTTACAATGGACGGGATCAACGAAGATTTGTTTTTTTTATCGAACGGACATATTGCACCCGTATGGTATAGTGTAATGGCACGTTGTGGATTCTTCTCCGTCGATGAATTAGGCACCTTAAGAAAATTAGGATCACGTTTGCAAGGGCATCCTACAAATCATGAAGGATTACCCGGTGTTCGAATCGCATCCGGCTCCTTAGGACAAGGTTTGTCAGTGGCACTAGGTGCAGCTCAAGCCAAAAAACTCAACAACGATAAGCATTTGGTTTTTTCCTTGCATGGCGATGGCGAACTGGATGAAGGTCAAATTTGGGAGGCCTTAACTTACGGTGCAGCAAATAAAATTGATAATATTATCAGTACCATCGATTATAACCAAAAACAAATTGATGGTCCAATAAAAGAGGTGCTCGATTTAGGCGATTTAAAAGCTAAACTAATTGCATTTGGTTGGGATGTTTTAGAAATGCAAGGCAATGATGTTGCCCATGTTATTGACGTTCTGAATCAAGCAATTGCCAAAACAGGCAAAGGAAAACCTGTTGCAATAATTATGCATACAGAAATGGGTGCCGGCGTCGATTTTATGATGGGAACGCATAAATGGCATGGTACAACTCCAAATGATGAACAATTGGAAATTGCTTTGGCTCAACTTCCTGAAACTTTGGGAGATTACTAAAATTAGGCATTTAACACTTTGAATATGATGAAGAAATATACATATACAGAAAAAATTGATACGCGTTCGGGTTTTGGAGCAGGATTGCATCAGCTAGGCAAAACAAATCCCAATGTTGTGGCTTTAGTTGCCGATTTAACCGGTTCTTTAAAAATGGATGCATTTAAAAAAGACTTTCCGGAGCGCTTTTTTCAATCCGGCATTGCCGAAGCCAATATGATGGGTATGGCAGCCGGAATGACTATAGGAGGGAAGATTCCATTTGCTGGAACGTTTGCCGCTTTTGCTACCGGTCGCGTTTACGATCAAGTTCGACAGTCGATAGCTTATTCCTCTAAGAATGTGAAAATTTGCGCCTCGCATGCGGGCATCACTTTGGGTGAAGATGGAGCAACACATCAAATTATCGAAGATATTGGATTGATGAAAATGCTTCCCGGCATGGTGGTAATCAGCCCTTGCGATTATAACCAAACCAAAGCGGCTACTTTAGCAATAGCAGATTATAATGGCCCTGTTTATTTGCGATTTGGTCGTCCGGCAGTACCTAATTTTACAGCGCCAGATGAAAAATTTGAAATTGGCAAAGCACAGCTATTAAATGAAGGAAAGGATATAACGATTTTCGCTACCGGACATTTAGTTTGGGAAGCTATTCAAGCGGGCGAAGCACTTGAAAAAGAAGGTATACATGCGGAAATCATTAATATTCACACTATTAAACCGATTGATAAACAAGCTATTTTAGCATCTGTTAAGAAAACAGGATGTGTTATAACAGCAGAAGAACATCAAAAAGCCGGCGGATTAGGCGAAAGTATTGCCTCTATTTTAGCTCAAGAATTACCAACACCTATGGAAATGATAGCCATTAATGATGAATGGGGCCAAAGCGGAACGCCAAGTGAATTGATGGAAAAATACAACTTAAATGCGGCCAGTATAATTGATGCTGCGAAACGGTTATTGGCTAAAAAGTCTTGATCCGTTTAATGCACTAGAAATGAAGGATAAAAAATTTGGAAAATTGTCCAAAATATGAATTGCCTGTATAACATCAGTAAACATAATATGCTGGTATGTAATCCAATAGTTTTTTGGCATAAATATTGCTAAAACTAAAGCGAGTTCTTTCATTAAGTTAATCTTAATTATAGTGTCGGAGTGGTTACCGCACTATCTAGGAGTAGTGATACTCCACGTAATTAATATTTTTTTAATAATTGTTCGAAAGCCGAAGATTCATTTCTTTGGCTTTTTTTTGTTGAGGCTATTTCTACAAAAAAAGATAAAAAAAATGGTTCGAAACTTAATCGAACCATTTTATTGTTTACGACTAATATCTAGAAAAGACTGTATAAAAGACTTATTCTAAGTGTTTGGTTTATCTCTTTTAAATCTCGATCGCCATTTATTAAATTTAGGTAATTATTATCCGCCATAAATAAATTATAATTATAGTCGGAAATTACATTTGTTGATGCATCGGAACTTCTCCTGCTGTAATCCAAACTGTAAATAAAATTCAATTTGAATTGAGGTGATATATAATAATTTACAGCTATTTGGGCAAGACCTTCTAACCCTTTATTTCCAATCCCATAAATATCCTGTGTAATATCTGTTTTATCAAAAAATTGGTAGTAAAGAATAGAATAGGAAAAGGTTAAATCAGTTCTCGTATTTGGATAAAATCCAATCTTTTGAGCAAATTTGACTTGTATATTCGGAATGTCTGATATTTTCTCAACAGGATCAACTATCGTATTTGTTTGCTTAACGCCTACACAGCCGTAATAACTTGAAATGTCGATCGAATTTTGCCATTTTAAGTCAATCGGTTTTTCGTATTTAAATTCCAAACCCGTATACAGCTGAGCCGATCTTGTTTTGTCTTCTTCAGTATCTTGATCCCTATCCGTCTTATCATCATTTAAATAATATCCCGGTTTGAGGACGAAAGCAATACGGGTTCCACTGCTTCTATAAACACGATCTCCATAATCCCAGAAATCGGCTAAAGTGGTGAAATATTTTATGTTTGATTCTGATACAATATGATTTGAATCCAAATAATTATCTATAGTCTCAAGTTCGTAAATTTTTCTCAACCTTGCATCAAAATACCTTTTGTTTTTAATTTTCGATATTAATTGTGCAAACTCAAAAACATCTTCATTAGTCAATTCCTTAGCTAAGCTATTTTGCTTTTGTAATCCCTCTAATATATAAATTGCCTGCCTTGCATCAGAAACCGGTTCAATACGTCCAAATCCGAATTTAAAAGAAAGTTTTAAATCTATTTCGTTATTGTTATGATCATATTCATTGTCTGGGAAGGATTCTTGTTCTGAGCTAAAAGTATAGTATCCATATCTATAAATGAAATTGGGACTGACTTCAAAGAATTGCAGATTCTTTAAATAAATACGATTTACAGAATTCAAATAAAAACTTGGTGAAAACGAGAAAGTGTTTGAATTACTGGGGTCTAGTATATCACGATCTACGTGTGTGTTATTCATCGAAAGATTTAAAGTTGCACTTAAAGACTGTTGTAACTTTTGACTATTTGTTATAGACTGGTAGTTTGCATATAATGAATTTGACAAATAAGTGGAGTTTCTCTTTTCGTAAAGACTATTTTCAATAGTGTTTTTAAGGTAATTGTTTCTAGCATTCAGATTAAAATTAAAATCTAAAGCTTTTCTCTTATAATCTGGAAATTTGTAATCAGCAAGATCGAATTCATTAATCTGACCAAAACTTTGTCCAATAATTAAAAATCCGCACAACAGAGTTCCAATAGTTTTACGTTTCATATGCATTTGTTTTAATGGGTTTATACGCTTGTTATACATTACAACATTTATGCCATTATCTTAAAAAAGCATAAATAGAACTAAAACTAAAGATAGAATAGGCTTATTTTAAGCGAATTAATCGAAATTATTTTTTAATCTGGGAAAGATAAAGGCCAAATAAAACGATGGCAACTCCCAATAGTTTGATTAATGAAATGGATTCATTTAAAACAAAATAGGCGAATATTAAAGTAAAAACAGGGATGCTATTCGAAAAAGCAGAGGCCTTGCTTGCTCCAATTTTAGAAATACCATAAGTAAAAAGAACAAAAGCAAAAGAAGAGGCAAATAAGGCTAAATTTACAAACGAAAAAGCAAGATCGTAAGTGATTAGACTCGGAAATTCCAACAAATTATTCCACTCAAATAGAACAATCAAAGGCAAAAATAAACCAATACCGATCAGATTTTGAAAAGTAGTTATGCTGATGCTATTGTAGTTGGAAGTCAATTTTTTAAGTCCTAATCCATATATAGTTCCCGTAATTACGGCCAAAAAAAGCATAAGTATTCCCAACCAGGAAAATATAAAATTGTTACCGAATTCAAGAACCACTAAAATTACACCCGCAAACGAAATAAACAAACCCAAAATATTCATTCGCGTTAGTTTTTCGCGAAACAAGAGATAGGCGCCAACAGGTGTAAATAAAGGAATAGTCGCAATTAATATGGAAGCGATGGAGGCCGAAGTAAATTTAATGCCATAGCCTTCAAAAATAAAGTATAAAAAAGGTTGGGTAAAAGAGAGAAAGATTAAAAAAGGAATGTCTTTTTTTTGAATCTTTTGTAGTTTTTTGCTTGCTTTAGCGATACTGTACAAAAGAAAAAAAGACAATACGAGTCGTATAAAAATAATTAAGAGCGGCGTAAATACATCGAGTAATTGGCGTGTCCAAACAAAAGACAAACCCCAAAACATCATAGCAAAAAAGAGGGCAGGGTAGGCTTTATTTATTTTTTTCATTCGTTTTGAGCAACTAGGTTGATTACAATTCCCGCTTTTATCCATCGGCCTGACTGCATCACACCGTATTCGTAATACACTTTATTTAATAAATTTATTCCACTTAGGTATAGATTGTATTTTGGTCGTTGATAGGTTAGTTTTGCGTTTGCCAAAAATACAGCTTTATATGGATTTTCAATATATTCCGACGCATCAAAATCAAAGCGCTGAAAAACGCCCACTCGATCGCGATAGCTTAAAGAAAAGTTAGCCCTAAAATTTGTATGAGGCTTGAGGGTAGTTCCAATATTGAGCTGGTGTTTCAGCTGTGAGTTGGCATATTTTGTAAGTTGAAAATGTTCATTTATTTGGACATCAATATAGGAATAGTTTAAGTAAAATTGATTGAGAAACGAATTGGAGGAATACCTGAAGCCGGTCTCTATACCTGAACTGTTTTGTTCAAGTATATTTTGAGTTTGCCATTTTTCAATGTCTTCTAACCAAACCCAATCAATAATATTCTTCCCCAGTCTCGAAAAGTATACAAGCTCAAATTGATTATTTTGCTTTTCGTATTTTAACCCGAATTCAAAAGAAGTCGCATTTTCGGCTTTCAGATCAGGATTTCCCACATTTGCCGGACCTGAATAATATAAATCGGTAAATGTGGGCAAGCGCATTGCCAGATTTAATGAGCCGATGAACTTTAGGTGCGGATGAATTGCATAACTTAAATCCATTCCCGGATAGGTGTTTAGTTCTGATTTATAGCTAGAATTCCAATTAATTAAAAAGCCAAATGCAGCATGTATTTTATCACCAAAATGCATTTGATGATCGATAAAAACACTTGCATTAGAACGTTGCTTAAAATGCGTAAAACGATAGGCATTATCCCAAGGAACAGGTTTGGATTCCGTTTGGATTTCGCCTAAACCGGTGCTCCAAATACTTTCTTTTTTTAATTCAGTCCCAAGCAAGGTTTTCCCAAAACGACTTTTAAAGCGATGATTTGATCGGAATCCAATCACCTCTGTTTGGTGAAAGTTTTGGTAAACCGAAGGATTTTCGCGCGTTAAAACCCATTGATCTTGATGCCGACGCCAAAAGAGGCTGAAGCGAGAACTTAATTTTTTGCCGAAACTCAGATTTACATTTCCATTATAGGCTCTATTGTATTCGTATTGAAGCGGATACTTTGGTGAGTAAAAACCGTTAGCCCCAAATTCTTTTTGTTGAGCAGTCAACAAGAAATCGAGCGTAAATCTATTGGCCAGCCATTGTGTATGTAGGAATATATTTTTCAATAAAAAATCGGTATTTTCCATATACCCATCACTCCCTGATTGCTGATAGCTCAACAAAGAACGGCTTCTTTTTTTGTGATAATTAACCGTTGTCCCCACACCGTATAAAGCATTCTGACCACTTTCTGCATTGAATTGTAAACTGTTTTCTGCTTTAGGATAAGTAACAATATTTATCGCTCCTGCAAAGGCATTTGTTCCGTAAATTCGAGCTGCCGAACCTTTTAGAATTTCGATGCGCGCGATATTTTGGGCTGTTAACGGAAGGTTGAGATTAAAATGTCCGGTTTGTGCATCAGAAATGGGAATTCCATTTAATAAAACAAGCACTTGATCGAAAGAGCTTGCACGGAGCGATAGGTCGCTTTGGATTCCAAATCCACCCCGTTGTCGGATATCCAAAGCCGCTTGATTGCTTATGATTCCGGCAATATCTTGCTGCGCTGATTGAAGAATATCTTGCTTAGAAATTAAGTTTACCAGTCGCGCCTGCTGACTAAAAATCAAGGGTTCAACAGCCGAAATGACTTCATATTCCTCAAGTTCCAGTTTTTTATCGATACGCAAGGAATCTTCTTGCGCAAAGGAAGTCGCCGAACCCAGTGCCAGCAGACTGTAAGCTACATTTAATAAAGCGATTTTGATAATCTTATTTAAGCTGTTAAAAACAGCATAAGGTTTATTGGTCCATTTCCGAAAAACCATTCGCTGGTTTCCGCTTTTTATAAAAGGCTTCGATTGCTTCATAAATCTTGCTTAAAAAAGAGGCAAATGTAAATAAATGAGCACAGCAAAAAAGCCAATAAAATGACAAAAAATAAGTTTTATTTAAAAATACGCTCCTTGTTTAAGAAGTTTCGATAAGATTGAGCATTGATATTGTGTTCGACATTATTTTTTGCGAAATTGTGAAAACCGGAATAATCGGGTTTTGCACAGAAATAAAAATAACTATGATCTTCCGCATTTAAAACGGCATCGATAGAGGAAATGGATGGAACACAAATTGGTCCCGGTGGTAAACCTCTGTATTTATAGGTATTGTAAGGAGAATCTAAATTCATATATTCAGTAAGAACACGCTTTATTGTAAAATCGCCCAAGGCATAGATAAGAGTAGGATCGGCCTGCAAGCGCCAATCTTCTTTTAAACGATTCAGATAAACACCTGCTATTTTTGCTTTTTCAGCATTCTGTTGGGTTTCCTTTTCTACGATACTAGCAAGTATAGATACTTCAACAGGCGTTAAACCTTTATCCGCCGCTTTTTTTATTCTTGATTCTGTCCAAAACTGTTTGTATTCGTAGTTCATTCGGTCGATAAATTTCTCGGCAGAAGTATTCCAATTCACATAATAGGTATTGGGAATAAACATACTAGCAAATGTTTCCGTGGTAAACCCGTATTTTTTTGCGACAACACTATCGTTAAGTAATTTTAATAAATCGGCACTGTCGGCATAAATGAGCGATGATATTTTTTCGGCTAAATCTTTTTTAAGTCTGATATTATTAAAAATTAAGCGTACAGGCTCTTGTTCGCCTGAACGTAATTTATTGATTAACTGTTCGTTCGATAGGTCGTTGGTTAACTTATACATCCCGGGTTTAAGATTCTTAACAAACTTTTTTTGCTTGGCCCACCATTCAAAATTTCCTCGATGAATAATCAGACCATTCGCATAAAGTTGTGTCTTTAAATCTTCAAATTTATCTGTCGGTTTAATATAAATTGTAAATTCCGTTTTATCTTTTGGTACCCATACATTGGGAGCAAATATGGCTTGATAAGCAAAGTAAGCCAGTCCCGCCACGATCAATAAAATAAAAAATAGGAAAATCAGAAATCCGATTCCAAATTTGCTTTTTTTCTTCCGATTATTGCTGTATGCGCTATGATAATATGCCATCTTTATATCGACTTTTTATTTATTAATTGAAGTAAATACTCGTCTTCCCATTTGTTGTTTAATAGAACCCACTCTTTTTTAATCCCAACTACTGAAAACTGATGTTTCTTGAAAAGCGTCAAACTTTCTTCGTTATTGCTTAAAATGGAGCAATACAATTGGTGTAAATTTAACAGGTTAAAACTATAATCGATTAATTTTTCCAATGCTAAATTTGCATAGCCCTTATTTCTGTAGTTTTTGTCCACTAAAATACCCACACCTGCTCTACGGTTCTTTGGATCAAAATCAAACAGATCGATAGCGCCCACCGCATCTAGTTCTTTTCCCTCCTTATTAACAAGTGACAGAATAAATCGGGCTTGTTTTTTCTCATAAATATCGGCTTGCTCATTCAATATATATTGTTCTATGGCAAAACCTGAAAAGGGGAGTAGCGTATTGCTTAAATACCAAAGCTCGCGATCGTTTTCCCAAGCAAAAATACGTTCTAAATCGCTTAATTCCGGAGCTCTGAGTTCTATTGTATTTGATGAAGAAATCATTTTTATTATTTATAAATTAATACTTCCTTCAAATACAAATTCTGCCGGCCCTTCAAGAAATATTTCTTTAAAGGTATTGTTGTTTTCCTGAAAACTAACTTTTAGTTCGCCACCCAACGTTTTGATTTGGTAGTTTTTATATTTCTCCGTTCCTCTAATATAAGCCCCAATGGCTGATGCTGTTACACCGGTACCGCATGCAAGCGTCTCATTTTCAACCCCTCTTTCGTAAGTACGCACAAACAATTTATTCCCATTTTGTTCGATAAAATTTGCATTGATCCCGTTTTCCTTAAACTTTTCGGAGTTACGAATCGCTTTTCCTGCTTCGAAAACATTTTTGCTTTTTATTGATCTGCAAAAAGTTAAATGATGTGGAGATCCGGTATCCAAAACCATGTGATTATCAATAGTCTCAATAGTTTCTACATCTTGCATCTTCAATTTTATCAATTTTGTATTCCCGTTATTTTTAAGGATTTCCGCAAAATGTTCGCCATCAGGTGCAATAAAACGAAATTTATTCTTTTTTATTCCTTTATC
>JBFHQD010000093.1:0-11731 GCA_041592395.1 Bacteroidales bacterium
AAAACGACAGATTGTAATAAATGCCTAGTAATAAATTGGCCATCAGTAAAATAGGAACAATACCCAAGCCTGATCGGTAAGAAGAGCCGATAAAATATTGGATTAAATCGAGGAAGAGCAAAGTGCCCAAGAAAATAAACGAACCGGCAATAACAAACCATTTCATAACCAAGGCATAGGTTTTTTGTGCGTCTTTATTATTGGCTTCACCAAAGAAAAACGGATCGGCAGCATAGCGGAAAGTTTGAATAAAAAGCACCATAATAACGGCTATTTTGGCATTGGCGCCATAAATACCCAGGTAGGTCATAGCCTCTTCTCCATTTGAAAACAAATGAGGAAAAAGAATTTTATCGAGCGAAACAGGGATAATTCCGGCTATGCTCACGACTAAAATGGGCCAAGTATAGCGCATCATCTTTTTCCAAAGTGCAATATCGAAACCGGCTTTTAAAAATTTATAAGTGGGTAACAAAAACAGCAGGGTTACTCCACTAGCAATTAAATTGGATAAAAAGATATAGCCAACCAAATAGTCTTGATTAAAAAACGAATTCACGAAACGATACATCATTCCGCCATCGTTTTCTTTCATTACCCGCGTACAGTAAAGAATAAAAAACAAATTCAAACCGATGTTTATTCCAATATTTAGGAGCTTTAAAACAGCAAAGCGAATGGCTTTTTCTTCGCGCCTTAAACCGGCAAAAGGAATACTGGATAAGGCATCAAAAAACAAGATAAAAGCAAACCAGATCAAATAATTCAAGTGCATTTCATAACCCAAACCCGAAGCAATTTTTGTTTTGAAAACAGAAAACAAAACAATAAAGAAAAGCGAGCTAATCAGTAGGGAGATTAAACTCGTGCTATACACTTTTTCTTTCTTTTCTTCGGTTTCGGAAAAGCGAAAAAAAGTAGTTTCCATTCCGTAAGTCAGAAAGGCAAAAACAACGGCTACATAAGCATACAATTCAGTAACGGTACCATATTCCGATGCGGGCAACGTATAGGTATAAAGTGGAACAAGCAAATAATTGAGCAATCGTCCAATAATACTGCTTAATCCGTAAATTGCAGTTTGTCCGAGAAGTTTTTTTAAAGGATTCAATTTGATTGTTATTTATAACAAAGGTAAGGAATAGATTGACTTATCGAAAATCCGGAGTGCTAAATAAATTTAAATCACAGCTATTCCGCATTTTGAATTGCTTTTTAATAGGCGCGTCCCACTTTTCCTTCGATATAATTGATAAAACTGGTGTTTACCACTTTATTTCCTCCCGGTGTTGGATAATCGCCAGTAAAATACCAGTCGCCTTTATGGTTAGGTAAAGCCGTATGCAAATCTTCTATACTTTGAAAAATAACACTTACTTTGGCTTTTACCTGTTTTGGAGTGACCAATTGCGCAATTTTATCTGAAATTTGTTGTGCAGTAAAAGGCTTATAAATCGCTTTTACATAATTAATTACTTCTTCTTTTGGCGCTTTTTCCTGCGCTTTGCATTTCAGGTAAACTTCATTAATTATCGATTCTTGTTTGCTTTCTTTCAGCAGTGCAATCACCGCTTTAAAAGCAATAAAATCGCCCAATCGGGCCATATCAATGCCATAGCAATCCGGATAACGAATTTGAGGCGCTGAAGAAATCACAATGATTTCGGTTGGTCCCAAACGATCCAGAATATTGATAATACTTTGTTTTAGCGTAGTTCCCCGCACAATGGAATCGTCGATAATGACCAATTTATCTTTTCCCGACCTTAACGATCCGTAAGTGATATCATACACATGGCCCACTAAATCGTCGCGTTGCTGATCTTGCGTGATAAAAGTACGCAGTTTCATATCTTTAACCGCCACCGTTTCGATGCGTGGCGAAAAAAGCATAATCTCATTCAATGTTTCTTTGCTAAGTTTATCGCCCAGTTCGAGCACTTTTTCGGCTTTTTGTTGATTACAGAATTTGTTTAATTCCTCAACTAAACCTTGAAAAGCAACGGCCGCAGTATTGGGGATATAAGAAAAAACGGTATTTCGAATGTCGTATTCAATGGCATTTAAAATAGCCGGCGTAATTAAAGCGCCTAATTTTTTGCGCTCTTTGTAAATGTCTTTATCTGTACCACGACTAAAGTAAATGCGCTCGAAAGTACAGGCTTTTGGAGCAGTTGGGACGAGGATTTGCACTTCTTCAACACGATTATTGTGTTTTACAATAAGGGCATGCCCGGGCTTTAATTCTTTTACTTTATCGCCGCTCACATTTAAGCTGGTTTCGATAACCGGACGCTCTGAGGCAGCAACAACAATATCTTCATCTACATAATAAAAAGCAGGGCGTATGCCGGCGGGGTCGCGCAGAATAAATCCATCGCCATGGCCTAATAATCCGGTAATAACATAGCCACCATCCCAATCGCTCGACGCTCTTTGCAGGATGCTTTTTATATTGAGATGATCCGCAATTTGAGGGGTAATTTCTTTTTTTGAAAATCCTTCGTATTTGTATCTTCGGTAAAGCTCTTCATTCTCTTCGTCTAAAAAATGACCTATTTTTTCCAACATCGTAATCGTATCGGAAGTTTCCGTAGGAAATTGTCCCAATTCAACCAAGCGATCGAAAAGTTCATTTACATTGGTTAAATTAAAATTTCCGGAGAGAATGAGGTTTTTGGTTTTCCAATTGTTTGTTCGCAAAACGGGGTGAATGCTATCTATGGAATTGATGCCGAAAGTTCCGTAACGAAGATGACCCATAAACACTTCACCCGTAAAGCGATGGTTCATTTTTAAATAATTTACATCGTTTAAAAGCGCAGCATTTTTCTTTTCAAGTTCGATAAAGGGTTGATAAGCGCGAGTAAAAATATCCTTTAAAGGGGAATCGGTATTTGATCTTTCGCGACTGATGTATTTGTGGCCGGGTGGCATTCCAATTTTTACATTTACTATTCCGGCACCATCTTGTCCACGATTGTGTTGCTTTTGCATAAGCAGATGCATTTTGTTTAATCCCCACAAAGAGGTTCCGTATTTGGCAAGATAGTATTCCAGAGGTTTTCGTAAGCGTAAAAAAGCTATTCCGCACTCATGTTTTATCTGATCGCTCATGCTTTAAATCAATTGGTTGTTTTCATTTTTTACGGGCGCAAAGTTTCGCATAAAAAACAGGATAAAAAACTTTTTTCGGTATTTATTTTGCATCTAAAGATAAGCATTTTTTGATGCGCGTGTTTTCGTTGTTTTGTTGCTTTTTTTATCTCAATCGCTTAAGCCGTTCTCCTGTTTTGGATTTGCTCTTGATAGCACAGCTATTTTATCCGTTTTTCACGAGATTGTAAATCTTTGCATCATGCGCTTATTGTACGATCTTTCGAAGGATTTGATTTTAAATTATCGATTATTTACGACTTCTATTATGCCATTTTCCATAAGGTTTTCGTTGAAATTAATCAAGAGTCCCAGTTTAATTTCACTTATTTTTAGATAAGTCAAAAGTTGCTTAGTGTAAATAGGCGCTAGTTGATCAACAGATTTTACATCGATAATGACTTTGTTTTCGACAACGAGATTCGCCCTGAAGCCAATTCCCATTTTTACTTTTTTCCATACCAGAGGCAAGGCCACTTGTCGAGCCACTTTTAACCCCGCGTTTTTTAGTTCATAAAATAAAATCTCTTCATAAACAGCTTCAAGTAAACCCGGACCAAGATCCTCGTAAACATTATAACACGTACTTACAATAATTTTGCTTATTTCATTTTCTGACATGAGCTTAATTTTAAGGAGTTTTTTTGCGTTCAGAGATTAAAGATAGTGAATTACCCTAACTAGGCGCAAATTTTTTCATTTTTTTCATTAAGTCATAAGGCTCCGTTGCATCAATCCGTGTCGAAATAATCGATTTTCACCGAAGCATATCAATTATTCCATTAAATTAGAGCATTCAAAAATAAACAAGATGATACAATCCCGATTTTTTGTTCCACTGTTATTCGCTTTTGCGTTCAGTTCTTGTCTTAACCAAGCTCCAAAAGGTGTTGTTATTGAAATGCAATCGCCCGATTTGCCGGATTCCACAGCGGTTTTTATTACAGGCAGCATCCCGCAATTGGGAAATTGGAATCCAAATGCTGTAAAAATGAAAGCGCTGGGCAAGCATGTTTGGCAATTTCAATTAAGCGATTCTATTCCAGACCTGGTCGAATATAAATTTACGCTGGGTTCGTGGGAAAAAGAAGCGGCCGGAGCCAATGGTTTGCCTTTGCAAAATCTGATTTTAAAAGCCAAAGGCGATACTACCGTGAGAAATACCATTTATTTTTGGCTCGATGGCAAGCCTAAAACCTTTAATGGACAAATCACCGGAAAAGTAGAATATCATCGTCAGTTGCATGGCGATGGCCTCATCGATCGCGATTTGGTAGTTTTACTTCCGAATGATTACGCCTCGAATAACGAAAAACATTATCCCGTGCTGTATATGCACGACGGACAAAATATTTTTGATCCGGCAACCAGTTCTTTTGGTGTAGATTGGCAAATAGACGAAACGCTGGATAGCATGTCAAAAATTGGTAATAGAGAAATTCCTATTGTTGTTGGCATATACAATACGATAGAACGTACACCCGATTATACCATTGGGCAACAAAGCCAGGATTATATGGCCTTTGTCGTTGATATTGTGAAACCATTTATCGATAAGCATTACCGAACAAAGCCTCAAAAAGAATTTACCTCTATTGGCGGTTCTTCGTATGGAGGACTTATTTCTTTTCGATTGGCTTGGGAATACCCCGATGTGTTTTCGAAAGCCTATTGTTTGTCGCCTGCTTTAAAAGTGCAAAACATTGATTATGTGAAAAATGTACGTGAAGGAGGAAAACCCGATGTGGTTTTTTACTTGGATAATGGCGGTATTGGTTTGGAAGAGCAATTGCAGCCCGGAATTGACGAAATGATAGCCGCCTTAAAACAAAAAGGATATATAGAAAATAAAGATTTCTTTTGGGTACACGATAAGAGTGCCCGTCATTTTGAATCGGATTGGGCCAAAAGAATGCCAAAGGCTTTTGAACTCATGCTCGAGAAAAAATAAAGACTAAAGCAGCTAGAAACACTAATAACCCAGCCTACCTCATAAGATTTCGAAAAAGAATTCTTTTCCTCTTTGTATTCAGGTTAGGTCTATTTCAATCAAAATAAAAAAATGAAAAAAACTATTATCAATCACCTGTTTATCATCTGCATCTTCATGCTTCCAGTTCTTGTTCAAGGCGAAAATGTTAACCAGTCTGATCCTATAAACGAGATTCAGGATTCTATTCAAAGGGCGTTTAATCAAAAAATATCGGATTCAAGAGGTGACAGCATCAAACAGATGGAAGCTTATTATGAATATGGGAAATATTTAGACGACGCGGAAAACCCCGAAAAATCAATCGCGCAATTTACGGTAGCCTTGAGAATTGCAAGGAATATTTCCAATGATGCAATGGTGACAAATGCGGCAAATTACCTGGCAAATATGTATGCCAGTATAGGTGATTTTAAAAGTTCTAACGAGGCTTATATTATTGCATTGGAAGCGGCCAAAAAAACAAACAATAGCGGGGAAATTGCAAAAATAAGCATGAATCTTGCCAGTAACTATAACTTCATAGGCGAATATGAAAAGGCTATTAAATACGGACTTTATGCCTTGGAAATAAAAGAGACTAAGAATAATCTGGAAAGGATATGCTACCACTACATTGCCATGGGCAATATTTTCAGGGAAAATAACAATACAGCAAAGTGGGAAGAATATGTAAAGAAAGCATATAAAATGAAGGATGTTGAAGGATGTGCTTCAATGAGCGATCTTGCAAAAATATATAACAGTTTGGGTGGAATAGCCGTTCAAAAAGAAGAATTCGAGAAAGCCCTGCTTTATTATGATACGCTGATGATTTTAAGCAGGGAGGCCAATTTTAACCAGGGAATAAGCACGGCATTAAACAACAGTGCTGGGGTTTACAAACAACTTGATAATTTTACCAAGGCATTGGAATTATCAACAGAATCAGAAAAGTATTTTAGGGGAAATCCGTATGAACAGATTTTCAATAATAATTTCAAAGCCGAACTCTACAAGCTAATGGGTCAGTACCAAAAAGGATTGGCATTGGTAAATAAAAATATTAGAATAGAAGAGATTAACTACTATTCTACCGAGAAATTAAAGTGTTTAGAATTGCTTTATGAATTGAATTTTAAGTTGAACAATTACGATGAAGCATTTTCTTGGAATGACTCCTTGCGAAAATCAGAAAGAATATTGCGTGATGAAGATATCCGCCAATCAATTGAAGAGCAGGAAGCCAAGTATCAAACCAAGGTGAAGGAACAACAAATCAGTCTGCTAACCGCTGAAAATGAAATTAAAAATCAGCGAATGGAACAAGACGTACTCATTATAGGAATACTACTAATCTTAGTTGCATTGATTCTCGTTTTGTTTTATTTACGTCGAAAAAAAGCGGCCTTTAAAGAAAGTGAATTGCAGCAACAGTTGCTTCGTTCGCAGATGAATCCACATTTTATTTTTAATGTGATGGGCTCTATACAAGGCTATTTATATAAAAACGAAGCCTCAAAAGCTGCGGATTATTTGAGTCGCTTTGCGGCATTGAGCCGTTCTGTACTGAATTTTTCTTCTCAGGAAAAGATCAGTTTAAAAGAAGAGATAGAAATGCTGCAAAATTATATTGAACTAGAAAGGGCCAGAATGGAAAAGCCTTTCGATATAGAATATAAAATTGAGGATGATCTCGAAACTGAATTCATTGAAATCCCGCCTATGCTTTTGCAGCCTTTTGTAGAGAATGCTATAAAACATGGTTTTGATGGAATAGAATATCAAGGAAAATTAAGTCTATGTTTTAAAGAGAAAAGTGGTTTTATTGCCATCGAAATTTTGGATAATGGCAGCGGACTTTCCAAGCAAAACGACAAAGGACATAAATCCAAGGCATTGGAAATCTTTTATCAACGTAAAAAAGGAATAGAACATAAATTCAAAAAAGAGATTATATTTGAATTTCAGGATTTGAAATTAAAAGATCAAACGAAACACGGCATAAGAGTTTATATTCAACTTCCTATTCTGAATGTAGACTAAAACACATAAAAAAAACAGAGGCGAATTAATGAAAATGACGAGCAACATGAGATTAAGAAATGTTTTATTTGCGTTCTTGGCAATTGTATTGCTCTTAATTCCAAGCATTAATTTTGCTCAGATTGATACCCAACCGCAAATTGACAGCCTAAGCCAACTTTTTGATAAAGCAAAGAAGCTAGAAGATAAAAAAGTGCTTCTAAAATCGCTTTCTAATCTCTATGAAGAAAAAGGAGATTGGGGAAAATATGAAGAGATTGTAAAGCAAATGCTTCTTTTGCAAGAGGAAAAAAAGGATCTTTTTTATTTGGCCGAAACCTACAATAAACTTGGGATTTCAAATTCCTGTATGGGTAAAAATCAGCAGGCTTTAAACTATTTTGGAAAAGCACTGGAGATTAATATTGCCCAAAACGACACCATTACTTCAGCCAATAGTTATGAGAATATGGCTGCCGCTTGTAAAGACTTAGGTGATTATCCAAGAGCCGTTGATTACTTGATAAAATCTTTAGAAATACGTAAAAAGATAAATCACCCAAGGGTTTTTAATAATTATATGAAATTGGCTGTTTTGCAGCAACTTCTGGAGAATCCAAGCAAACAAGACTTCTATTTGGATTTGGCAAGACAGGAAATCCAAAAACAAAAAGATTTCTCAGCAACGGGTAAAGCTATTTTTTATAATGAGTTGGGCAATGTTTTTCGAACTCGGAAAATGTATGATAGTTGTTATGTTTGCTATAAAAAAGTCATCTTTTATTCTGAACAAGTTGGATGGAACAGAGGAATTGCCGAAGGACTAGGCAATTTGGCTGATGTATATTCAGAGATTGGCGTGATAGATAGCGCTATTATCTATCATCAAAAATCGTTGAAATTATCGGAAAAGATTGTGGATTGTATTGGGGCATCTCATGAAAATCTTTATTTGGCAAAGCTTTACCAAAAAATAAACAAAAACGATTCTGTGCTGATCTTTGCTAAAGAAGCACTTCGAAAAGCGGAAGCTTGTGCACTGCTCAGGGAGCAAAGCATGGCGCTAAAGTTTATTTCAGAATATTACAATAAACACCACAATTTTGAGCAAGCATTTAACTATTTGCAGCGTCACTACACACTTAAAGATTCCATTTCCTCAGCAGAAATAAAAAGCAATATTTCTGAAATAGAAACCAAGTACCAGACCAAAGTAAAAGAACAACAAATCAATCTTCTTACGGCCGAAAACGAAATCAAGAATCAGCGTATGCAACAGGCATTTTTGTTTATAGGCTTACTTATTCTTTTGGTTGCTCTTCTTTTGGCGCTGTATTATTTTCGTAGAAATCAAGCCCGTTATAAACAAGGTGAGTTACAACAGCAGTTGCTTCGTTCGCAGATGAATCCCCATTTTATTTTTAATGTAATGGGCTCTATACAAGGCTATTTATATAAAAACGAAGCATCAAAAGCGGCTGATTATCTGAGTAAATTTGCTGCTTTAAGCCGCTCTGTACTGAATTTTTCTTCTCAGGAAAAGATCAGTTTAAAAGAAGAGATAGAAATGCTTCAAAATTATATCGAACTGGAAAGGGCCAGAATGGAAAAGCCTTTCGATATAGAATATAAAATTGATGATGATCTTGAAACGGATTTTATTGAAATTCCCCCCATGCTTTTACAGCCCTTTGTTGAAAACGCGATAAAGCATGGATTGCAAAATTTAAGCTATCAAGGCAAGTTAAGTCTCTGTTTTAAAGAGAAAAACGGTTTTGTTGCGGTCGAAATTTTGGATAATGGCACTGGACTTTCCAAACAAAACGACAAAGGACACCAATCTAAAGCACTCAAAATATTTAAACAAAGGAAAAAAGGGATAGAACATAGATACAAAAAAGATCTTATCTTTGAGTTTCAAAACTTGAAAACAATAGATGAAAATAAACACGGCATAAGAGTATATCTTCAACTTCCCATTTTAAACAATGATTAAAGCATTTATAGTAGACGACGATCCCGGAATTAGAGCGACCAATAAAAAACTGCTCCACGACTATTTTCCTGACATTGAGTTAGTTGGCGAAGCTGATTCGGTGGATAATGCTTTTGAGTTGATTCAAGAACTTGATCCTCATCTGGTTTTGTTGGATATTGAAATTAAAGGGGGCACCGGATTTCAGCTTTTGCAGAAACTAAAACCCTATACCTTTAAAGTGGTGTTTATAACCGGTTTCAACGAGTTTGCCTTAAAAGCCATTAA
Organism: Bacteroidales bacterium; assembly: GCA_041592395.1. Lineage (GTDB taxonomy): Bacteria > Bacteroidota > Bacteroidia > Bacteroidales > UBA12170 > UBA12170. The sequence continues at coordinate 9,414 of JBFHQD010000093.1, forward strand.
ATTCCATGCGCTGGATTATATTTTAAAGCCTGTCAACGCCGTGGAGTTTCAGATGGCAATAGAAAGTGCCGTGGAATTGATATCGAAAGCTATGAATACCAGTGAGCAAACAGATCATTTTTTAAACAGTTTTAATCAAAGTAATTTCCCCAAAAAAATAACGCTACGCACCACCAATGCCTTGCATTTAGTTAGTATTTCTGATATTTTATACGGAAGAAACGACAACAGCTATACTACGTTTTACTTGATTAATGGCGAAAAAATAATGGTGTCTAAAGGCATTGTTTTTTACGATGAAATGCTTTCTGAATTTGGTTTTTTCCGGCCGCATCAATCTTATTTGGTTAATTTACAACATGTTAAAAAGCTGGATAAAACGGATGGCGGTTTCCTAATTCTGGATTCCGATCAAGAGATTCCAATTTCTTCCCGACGAAAAAAAGGATTGATCGAACTTTTGGACAAATTATAGCGAATTCAAAACAGATCATTACGAATTCAAGTTTAGTTAGTCGAATTCTATAGTTAATTATACGTTTGTTTCATAGAATTTTGACTATGGAAAAACGCATTCCTCTCTATACCAAAGACACGATTTATTTTGTAAGTCCGGATGAGATATTGTATTGCAAATGCAACAATACATCCACGACGTTTTATCTACAAAATGGGACCAAAATTACCATTTCCAAAGGAATAAAAGCCGTTGAGCAAATGCTCCAAGGCGGCCATTTTATTCGTTCCCATCAATCCTATTTAGTAAATAAAAAATACATATCGTATATCGATAAATCAGATAATTATACGCTGGTTTTAGAAAATAAGCACAGGTTGCCTACTTCTTCTCGTCGAAGAAAAGAAATCTTAGAGACTTTAAAGATTGGCATTTAACAAAGACAACAAATACATTTATACATAAAAAGAAAGATAGAATGAAAACTTCAAGATTTTATTTCGAGCTAAAAACGCTTTTTGCCGTTTTATTTATGGCCGGCGTTTTTATTGTTACACCCCATCAGGCCGAAGCTCAATTTCTGCAGAAGCTAAAAAATCATGCAGAAAAAAAAATAAAGCAGGAAGCAGAAAAGCGTGCCGAAAGACGTGTGGATAAAAAAATAGACAAAACCTTTGATGCTGCCGAGGATGTTCTTGACGGAAAAAAGAAAAACGAGTCCGCTGTAAATGAAGGAAATGGTGCAGCTAATAAGCTCCAAAGTTTTCAAAATAATCAGTCATTAAATCAGGAAAATCAACAAAAGGTCAATAAGCCCGATGTGGTTTGGAGTCAATTTGATTTTGTACCCGGTGATCAGGTTATTTTTGACGATGCACCAAGTGCCGACGAAAGAAATGGCGAGTTTCCTAGTCGCTGGGATTTAGTAAAAGGACAGGTTGAAATTGCGCGTGTTGATGGCGAAAATGTATTGATGTTTATCGACGGAAATCCATCGATTGTGCCTTACCTTAAAAACGCTAACGAAGATTATTTGCCCGATGTGTTTACCATTGAGTTCGATTTTTATAAACCCGTCGATGGAAACAGAATATCAGTGTATTTATATGATGATAAAAACCAAAAGCATTCAAACAGTTATATGTATATGGATATTAGCTCTGGCCGAGTTTCAGAGAAATTGAGCGAGGTTAGCGGAGAGCTTTCCGAAATTGATTATAAAAACTCGAGTGATGCACGTTGGATTCATGTTTCAATTGCTTTTACCAAAGGCAAATTGAAAGTATATATGGATGCTACACGGGTAATAAATATACCGCATTACGAAGGGAATCCAACAGGACTAAGCTTAGAAGCTTATTTTGCCGATTTGGGTGAGGACAAAGCTTTTTATTTCAAAAATATTCGCATTGCAAAAGGAGGTGTTAAATATTATAGTCGGGTTTTATCCGAAGGTAAAATTATTGTCAACGGCATTAAATTCGATGTCAATAAGGCTACTTTGCGTCCCGAAAGTATGGGCCCAATCAACGAGATTATTTGGTTGATGGAAAGTAATCCCGAAATCAATTTTAGCATCGAAGGTCATACCGATAGCGATGGAAATGCAGATGCTAATCAGGCTTTATCCGAAGCAAGAGCAAAATCTGTAATGGAACAAATGATAGCCAAAGGAATAGATCCAAACCGATTAAAATCAACGGGTTGGGGCGAGAGTAAACCTATAGATAACAATCAAACTGCCGAAGGAAAAGCAAATAACCGTAGAGTAGAGTTTGTAAAATTTAACGCAGGAGCATCTACGAACTCACAGAGCGATAGTAATCCTGAGTACGATAAACTAAACAACAATAATCTGGCT
>JBFHQD010000094.1:0-11532 GCA_041592395.1 Bacteroidales bacterium
TACTGAAGAAATCAGTTTTACATTGTCGTTAATGGGTTCGTCGAACCAAAGTGCATTTAAATTATCCTCCGGAACAAATAACAGTAAAGGGATACGGTTGTCTGAACAAACTTTAGCAAAAGAACGTGCTGTATTGCCCGCTGAAGCGACAACCAAAACTTTGTCAAATTTTTCAGGCATTCGGCCTAAAACTGCATAAGCTTCCGTTTCTTTAAAAGAACACGTTTTCATTAGCGCCCCTTTTTCAGGCCAGTATCCGCTAAAGGTTACATATAAATTTTTTAATCCCAATGCCTTAGCAAGTCCTTTGCTTTTATAAGTTATAGGAGGAGCAGATCCTTCTAAAGTCTTTCGAATGGGAAGCCAGTCAGAAAATTGATAAAACCCATGGGACTGCTCACCAAGATTTAATTGCTTCTTTTCGTAAATTGCCCGAATAAGTGTTGGTTCAGTTTCATTTGGAGCATCAAGAGTCCAACCTTGATCTTGAAATTCGAGGCCGGTTTTAAAACTCTTTAAACTGTATTTTGTGCCTTTAAAGTTATTTATCATTACTTAATTTTTATGCTATGCAAATTTAGAAAAAAGAGCCAAATGGAAAAATTCTAATTCGGGTTGATTTCCAACTGTTTTTTAGTGCTTTATTGAAAATAAAATCCCATAGGCTGAATGCTAACTTGCTCAAGTTCAAGTGAACAGAAAGCGGTAATGAAAGCATTGGCCAATCTTGCATTGGTGATTAGAGGGATATTTAAATCTATGGCTGTTCTTCGGATCGTATAATCGTTATTTAATTCGTCGCTCGAAAGATTTTTTGGTATATTGATAACAAAGTCGATTTTTCTATCTTTCAGATATTTTAAAGAATTGGGTTGACGCTTATCGTCCGGCCAATGCAAAACTTCAGAAGGAATATTGTTTTTCTTTAAAAAATCGTGGGTTCCTTTTGTCGTGTATAATTTTAGTCCTCTTTCAATTAATAGTCGGCTGGGGTTTAGCAGTTCCACTTTTGATCGCGTATCTCCGGAGGAGAGTAATACCGCTTTTTTTGGAATTGTTAATCCCACAGATAACATCGCTTTGAGTATGGTGTCGTTCATATCGGTTCCAATACAACCCACTTCTCCTGTCGAAGCCATATCTACGCCAAGTACAGGATCGGCTTTGGTAAGTCGAGAAAAAGAAAACTGCGATGCTTTAATCCCAATATGATCCATATCGAATATCGATTTTGGCGGTTTGGTAATGGGAATACGGAGCATCACTTTTGTTGCCGCTTCAATAAAGTTTTCGCCCAAAACTTTCGAGACAAACGGAAAACTACGCGAAGCTCTAAGATTGCATTCGATGACTTTTACATCGTTGTTTTTTGCTAAGAATTGCATATTGAAAGGCCCCGAAATTTGGAGTTCTTCAGCAATTTGTCGCGCAATTTTTTTTATTCTTCTTATGGTTTCGAAATATATTTTTTGGGGTGGAAAAACCAAAGTGGCATCACCCGAATGAACGCCGGCAAATTCGATATGCTCCGATATTGCATACAGTTTAATTTCGCCGTATTCGGCTACAGCATCAAACTCAATTTCTTTGGCTTGTTCGATAAACTGACTGACGACAACCGGATGTTTTTTAGAAACGTCTGTGGCGAGGGTAAGAAAATATTCCATTTCTTTTTTATTCGAAACAACGTTCATTGCCGCTCCCGACAAAACATAAGAAGGTCGGATTAACAAAGGAAAACCAACTTCATCCGCAAAGCGATTTATTTCTGAAATACTGCTCAGTTCTTGCCATCTTGGTTGATCGATGCCTAATGCATCAAGCATACTCGAGAATTTATGTCTGTCCTCAGCGCGATCAATAGAAATTGGCGAAGTACCAAGAATATGCACGTTTAACCTATGCAAACGCAGAGCCAGCGTATTTGGGATTTGTCCACCTACGGAAACAATTAAACCTCTCGATTTTTCCAAATCCTCAATATCCATCACCCTTTCTAAGGAAAGCTCATCGAAATACAATCGATCGCAAACATCATAATCCGTACTTACCGTTTCGGGATTATAATTAATCATAACGGCTTCGTAGTTTTGCTTGCGAATTTCATTCAAAGCATTTACACTTCCCCAATCAAATTCTACGCTGCTTCCAATTCGGTAAGCGCCGGAACCCAAGACAATAATCGCATTATTGTTGTTTTTGTATTCAATATCGTGACTGTTTCCGTGGTAGGTTAAATACAAATAATTGGTTTGCGCGGGATATTCCGCTGCCAAGGTATCTATCTGTTTTACAGCCGGAACAATTCCTATCGATTTTCTGTATTCCCTAACTCGAAGCAAATCTTCTTCAATATCTTCATCGCTGCTTTTAAAAACAATTCGGGCCAATTGAAAATCAGAAAAACCTGCTTTTTTAGCGTCTCTTAATTTATCGTTAGGCAGCTCATCCAATAAATTGTATTGTGTTAAATCGTTTTCGATCTGAAGAATATTTTGTATTTTTTCTAAAAACCATGGATCGATTCCGGTAAGCTCATGAATTTTACTTACCGTATAGTTTTGTTTTAACGCATGTGCGATACTAAAAATACGCTGATCGGTAGGATTTTGCAAGGACTCTTTAAGATTATCTATTTTAAAGTTTTTATTGGCCGTAAAGCCATGCATCCCTTGACCTATCATCCGAAGTCCTTTTTGTATCGCTTCTTCAAAGCTTCTTCCAATAGCCATAATTTCACCCACACTTTTCATCGAAGAGCCCAATACATGCGAAACGCCATCGAATTTACCCAAATCCCATCGCGGTATTTTAACGACAATATAATCTAAAGCAGGTTCTGAAAATGCGGATGTTGTTTTGGTTACGCTGTTTTTCAATTCGTGTAGAGCATAACCTAATCCTAATTTTGCAGCGATAAAAGCCAATGGATAGCCGGTTGCTTTAGAAGCCAGTGCAGAAGACCGAGATAAGCGTGCATTGACTTCTATTACGCGATAATCTCCTGAATTGGGATCGAGGGCAAACTGTACATTACATTCTCCAACTACACCGACAGCTCGAATAATTTTAATCGATATTTCGCGAAGTTTATGATATTCCGCATTTGTTAGGGTTTGCGAAGGCGCAACGACGATGCTTTCGCCGGTATGTATTCCCAGCGGATCAAAATTTTCCATATTGCATACATTGATGCAATTGTCGAATTGATCACGAACAACTTCATATTCAAGCTCTTTCCATCCTTTCATCGATTTTTCAATCAAAAGCTGACTTGAAAACGAAAATGCATTATTGGCTAGTTTTATTAAATCGTCGGGCGTGTAGCAAAAACCACTTCCTTGTCCGCCAAGCGTAAAGGCAGCTCTTGCAATAATAGGATAACCAATTTGTTCTGCGGCTTTCAGAGCTTCTTCTATGGTTGATGTAGCCTTACTTTCAGCAGTTTTTACTTGTATTGAACGAAGTTTGTCGGCAAATAATTGGCGGTCTTCTGTTAGAATAATAGTGTCAATGGGCGTTCCTAAAATGCGCACATTGTATTTTTCAAATACATTTTTTTTGTAAAGACTTATCCCCACATTTAAAGCAGTTTGTCCACCGAATGAAAGCAAAACACCATCGGGTAATTCTTTAGCGATTACTTTTTCAACAAAATAGTCGGTTAAGGGCAAAAGATAAACCTTATCAGCCAACTTCTCAGAAGTTTGGATAGTGGCAATATTTGGATTGATAAGTATGGTTTCTATGCCTTCTTCCTTTAAAGCTTTAATTGCCTGAGAGCCGGAATAATCAAATTCACCGGCCTCACCAATTTTTAAGGCACCGGAACCCAAGAGGAGTATTTTTTTATATTTCATCCGTTTATAATTTTATGTTTTGGCCAGATGGAACATCCTTAATAATCATTCTCGTGTGTGTTAAAATTGTTTATTATGGATGTTTCATCACCTTTGTATTTTTTTATTTCATCGATAAAAAGGTCGAAAAGAAATTCGGTATCTGTTGGACCACTTGAAGCTTCGGGATGAAATTGTGTGGAGAAAAAGGGTTTGCTTTCGTGTTTAAAACCTTCGTTGGTTTGATCGTTTAGATTGATGAAAAGCGGTTTCCAATGCGTATTCAGCGTAGAATTATCCACCGCAAAACCATGATTTTGCGATGTGATATAGGCTTTTTTTGTTTCTAATTGAAGCACCGGTTGATTGTGACTTCGGTGTCCGTATTTTAATTTGTAGGTTTTCGCACCCGAGGCCAATGCCATTAACTGATTTCCCAGACAAATACCAAAAATAGGTTGTTCTTTTTCAAAAGCCTGAACAAGGTTTTGGATTGTAGGTTCGCATTTTACAGGATCGCCGGGTCCATTAGAAATGAACAATCCATCGTATTCTTCTTGTGCCGGATCATAATCCCAAGGAACACGAATTATGGTCGTATCGCGTTTTAGAAAATGTCGAATAATATTGTTTTTTACACCACAGTCGATCAATAAAATTTTATATTTTCCATTTCCGTAAACTTGCTTTTCTTTGGTACTGACCTCAGCCACAAGGTTTTGCTTGTTGGGATCAAAAAAATCAATAGATTGATCTTCGATTATAATTTTTCCTAGCATCGTTCCTTTGTCGCGTAATATTTTTGTAAGCTCACGAGTATCAATACCGTAAATACCGGGTACTTTATTTTCAAGCATCCACTCGTGAAGGCTTTTTTCGGCATTCCAATGACTGTAGGCATGGGAATAATCAGAAACGACAAAACCACTAAGCTGAATTTTGTTTGATTCGTAGTTTTCCAGCATTTGATCTTTCTTATTCTTGCCCGGAACACCATAATTTCCGATCAGTGGGTAAGTGGCTACTAAAATTTGACCTTTATAAGAAGGATCGGTTAAACTTTCGGGATAGCCTGTCATTGCTGTATTAAAAACAATTTCGCCTGCAATGCTTTTGGAATAACCAAAAGATTTGCCTTTAAATTTTGTTCCGTCTTCCAGAACGAGTATCGCGGATTTATTCATAGGTCAAAAAAAAAGCCTCCAATGCAATATTGAAGGCCTATTAATAGTTAATGACTATTTGCTCCAGTTCAGGGAAATGCTTAGAAAGGCTTTTCAAATAGCTTTCCTTTGGAATATTGTCTTTAAAAATGATAAGGATAGTATCGTTTCCGGCTATCGTTCCAATTACTTCTCCAATAGCGGTGTTATCGATACGTACGGCAACACTATTTGCAAAACCGGCTTCCGTTTTAAGAATAGCCATGTTATTGGAGAATTCAATAGAAAGGGCGCCACGTAGTGGACGCTCGCTTTCTTCATTTGGGACAAAATAAATACTTCCAAAGTGGACATCATGTATTTTACCCACTTTTAATTCGCGTAAATCGCGCGAAAGCGTGGCTTGTGTTAGATCAAAGCCACGGTTGATCAACAGTAGAAGGAGGTCTTCCTGTCGACTGATTTTATTTTTAATAATGATTTCACGGATAGTTTTAAGACGATCTGTTTTTGTCTTCATAGTTCTGATTTGTATAATTATACTTTTCAGTTTGTAAAAGTATACAATAACGCAATAGATATCAATTTTATTTTCAAATTTTTTTCGTGAAATAAACGATTTAGGTGCTATGCTTATGCTGAAAAATAAGGGCTTATTAATCAAATAGTTCGAGCTGTTCTTCTTCTTTATTTAGGGGATGAAAAAGGTTGAGCTGATTTTTTGGAACCCTAACTTTTCCAATTTGTTCGTTCGAATACTCTTCGATACAATCGTGTATTCGGAGTTTGATAACTTTGATTGGGGATGTTGCATTTAATTGGCAGTAATTTTGAAAGGATTGATACTGGCGCTTGGATAACTTAAATGTAAGCGATTTAGTTTTGTTTTTACGAGTATTGGATTTTTTAGTCTTGCCCATTATAGTATCCCTTGCTGTAAAAGTAGGAAAATTATAAACGACTGCAATAATGCACGGTATATTTTCTTTCACAATATTATTAACATTGGATTTCAAATTTTATGCACTGATGGGATACCCGTAAGCTTCTAAACTTTTATTTTAGCTAAAAATTTAGGCTATGCGAATATTGATAGTTTGTACCGGAAATTCTTGTCGCAGCCAAATGGCCGCCGGTTTTTTAAAGGCGCTCAATCTTAAGCTTGAAGTTTATTCAGGAGGGACAAAACCGAGCAATAAAACGAATCCAAATGCCATTAAAGTCATGCACGAATTGGGCATAGATATTTCAAATTCAGTTCCTAGAAATGTAAGCGAATATGTGAGTTTGGATTTTGATTATGTTATTACCGTTTGCGATAATGCGAAAGAAGTTTGCCCAATTTTTTTAGGCAGCGTCAAAAACAGCTTGCATATGGGTTTTGACGATCCTTTTGATGCAGTGGGAACTGAAGATGAAATTCTTTCAGTGTATCGTCGAGTACGCGACGAAATTAAACGCGATTTTACGGCTTTGAATCAAGATAAATGGATAGCTTAATCGCTTGCTAATTCTTTATTATCAGGATAATTCTGCGTTTTGATTAGAAGCCAAATACTTAAATATAAAAAAGTTAATGTAAAAGAAATCCCAATAAAATGCGAAACAAAAGCGCTGGATGATTCGCTTAAAGCGTTAAAGTCGTTCATCGATCCCATTAAAAAAGCAAGATAATTATTGAGGACATCATAGAAAGAACTCAAGACAAAGAATATCCATATTAGACCGACAACAAATGCGTTTTGAGCTGCTTTTTTGCTTAGCAGGAAAAACCCAACGCCAAATAAAAATATATCACGAAAGTAGGGGCTTGAGATAATAAAAAAATCTTTCCAATCGGCTTGATAATCGTAATTTACAAAGCCGGTACCAAATTGGCCTTCCCAAAAACGGCTGATTAGCTGATAATTGTATATCTCTTTTCCGCTTATCCAAACCACAAACAAATGACTCAACTCGTGAAAAGTTCCGTAACTCAAATACCAAATGACATACAAAATCGGAATATAATAAAGCATCCGTTTTATCGGCCACTGACTGCGTTGATAAAAAATAATCAATGGCAGGATAAGGCAAATAGCGAGTTCGATTGTATTAATTAGGTTTTGCATAATATACAGGATGTGAAGTATAATTACAATAGATCCTTGTAGAGCGCGTAGTTTTCATCATCGAAACAACAAAAATAAACTTCTTTTAAATGAACGGGATTTGTTTGCTTAAATTTAATAATCGTGTGCACGGCGAGCTCAGCCGCTCTTTTTTTAGGAAATCCATAAACGCCTGTACTAATATTTGGAAATGCAATTGATTGTGCGGCAATAATTTCAGCCAATTTTAAACTTTCCCAATAGGCCGATATAAGGAGTTTTTCGGAAACCTCTTTCGGATTCGACGCGTAAACCGGACCTACGGTATGGATAATGTGTTTTGCTTTTAGTCGAAATCCAGAAGTTAGTTTTGCCTGACCCGTTTCGCAACCGTTTAACAATTTACAGGCTTCTAATAATTCAGGTCCTGCTGCCTTATGGATTGCGCCATCAACGCCACCACCGCCTAATAACGAATTGTTAGCGGCATTCACAATCACATCTACTTTGAGTTGTGTTATATCTGTTTGTATAAGTTTGATATTCATATTTTTGTGTTTATTGCTTTCTTTTTTCTTCGGAGAGATAGTTTAGAATTCCGTTTACAAAATCATCAAACGAATGGTAGTTGTCGCCAATATATTCCGGATGTAATCCTAAAAGTTTGGCGTTATTTCCGGTATAAGGACCGAAACAAGTCACGGTGGTTTTATCGATACTGTGCACTGCGCTTAACTTAATCAAAGCCTCAATTTCAGCCGTACTTGTAAAAGCGATAAGGTCGATTGAACCTTTTTTTACCAAAGTCAATTCTTTATCGTATTTGGCCTTATTTGCAATCTGTGTAATATAGCCTTCTGCTTTTTCTACGTGATAGCCAAGCGTTTTTAAGTTTTTTATCAAATTAGGAATCACATTGGGCTCTTTGACACCTATTACTTTAGGCGCAACAATAGCAATTTTTTGACCTTGAATATTTTTTTGTTTGCTCAATGCTTCCACAATACCATTTGGCCCCGATTCTTCAGGGGTAAAAGCCACGTTTATCTTGTACTTTTCTTTCAGATAATTGATATCGTTTCCGATAGCACAAAATTTTGTATTTGATAGTGTATGTTCTTGATAATTAGCAGCACGTAGAAAAAAAGCATCAATGGCTTTTCGGCTGGGCAAAATTATCCAATCGATGTGTTCGAGTTGTTCAAAAATACGATCAATGGATTTTGTATTCGGATTGATAAAGGTTTCTACTGCAGGGATTGAAACCACTTTGGCTCCTTCATTTTCAAAGCGCTGTGCCAATCGAATGGCATAATTTGAGGGCGCAGTAACGAGTATCGTTTTTCCTTTTAAGGGCTTTTCTGAGATTTGATCTGAAGCTGTAGATTGGCAAAAAACGATATCACTTAAAATAAGAGAAAGAAAGAAAAATAAAAATTGAGCGCTTTTCATAGCAAGCTTTTTGGCTTATTCTGCTTAATTTTTCATCACCACCAATTGTGCATTTTCGTAGGATACCACTTTAATCGGTTCCCCTTTTTCGATATATCCAATTTTTGCCACAGCATCAAAATAGCGATTTTCGATTTTCACTTTGCCTGCCGGTCTTAAAATGGTATGAGCTATTCCGGTGGTTCCGATTAAATTCGCATACGACGATTCTTTTATACTGAATCCGTCTTCGTTTTTTTGAACGGTCATCAAACTTAAAGCTCCAAATTGATTGGTTCCGAAAAGTTTGTTGGTGAGGTAGTAGGCTAATCCCAAACCTGCAACAGAAGCTACACTCACATACAAGAGGGAATAAATCAATTGGGTGATATCGGGCAATTCAAAATCAAAACCCACATTGCGCACTGTTGCTAAAGCGAGAGAAGCTATTATAAACAATATACCCAAAACGCCGCTAACGCCAAATCCGGGTATTACAAATATTTCGACGGCAAGCAATATAATTCCCACGATGAAAACAGCTATTTCCCAATGTTCAACGAGACCTTCGATATAATGAGGGGCAAAGTATAAAACAGCACCTAAAATTGCAGCTGCAATTGGGAAACCAATTCCGGGTGATTGCAATTCGAAATAAATTCCGCCAACAATCATCATTATCAATATGCTGCTCACCATAGGATGAATCAGAAAACGAATTATACGATCGCTAACGGTAAGTTCTTGAACTTCTATTTTATAATCTTTTATTTGAAGCCGATCAAAGATGGCCGGAATACTCTTTAGTTCGGCTTCGCAAAATCCATTAGCTATAGCTTCAGAAGGAGTGAAGGTTAAAACCATTGTAGAATCGATGACGCCGGGAACAACTATACGAGGATCGACCATGGCTTGTGCAATTTGCGGGTCGCGACCGTTTGCTTCGGCGGTTGAGCGCATCATACTTCTCATATACGATTGGTATTTGTCGGGCATGGCTTCACCGGTTTGATTCACCACCGTTGCGGCGCCGATATTGGCTCCGGGAACCATATAGATACTATCGCAAGCGATCGAAATTAAAGCTCCTGCAGAAGCGGCATTATTATCGATAAAAACATAAACCGGAATAGAACTATTTAAAATCTTGGTACGAATAGAATCCGCTGCATCTACCTGTCCACCATAGGTATTCATATGAATAAGAATGATATCTGCTTTCAAAGCTTTGGCTTCCTGAAAAGCTTTTTGTGTTTTATGCCAAACTGGTGGCGCTATTTCTTCTTGAATATTAAACTGATAGACCAGAGTTGTTTTTACTTTAATAGTATCCAGGTTTTGACCTACTGACTCAAATCCAATTAAAAATATAAAAAACAGAAATAAAAGCTTTTTCATAGGACTAAATTAAGTTTTTTTTCTGTGCTCTATGCGCTGCTCTATATTTTCTTTTCCAAACCACTTTACGCCAACTTTTTCCCCAATCAATATTGGTCCACATTCTTTCGTGAAGGTAATAAAAAAGCAATTTCGCGAAAAAATCTACACCGGTAATTGCGCCGGCCGTTTGCAAAGTTTCGTCGAGCGATTTGTTTGTTAAATTTCTAAATATTACAAAACTAATCAAAAACGTTGTTAGCGATGCAATTACGCGCCAACTGATTGCTTTTAAAAGACTTCGCAAAGGCGATTCTTTTATTTTATCATCTTTTTTTTTGCTTTTCATAGAAATGATTTATTCAAAGATAATTATTAATTAAAATTTTTACGAAACTAAAACAGCGAATTTAAAAGTGCGTCGAAATTAATTCGGAAAATTCGTCGGCGATGGCATCATTGACAGCAACTATTTCTTTTCCAAATAAATAATCTTGTCCACCGGTGAAGTCGATAACTTTACCACCGGCATTTTGTACCAATAAAATTCCGGCAGCAACATCCCAAGGGTTTAAACCATATTCGTAGAATCCATCGTAGCGTCCGCAAGCAACATAAGCTAAGTCGACAGCGGCCGATCCTAAACGTCGAACTCCACGGCTGTTTTTCATCATATAGGCAAAGAATTCTAAGAAATTAGTTAAGCGGCCATAATCGTGATAAGGAAATCCGGTAGCAAATAAAGAATGATCGACGGTTTGGATGGAAGATACTGTAACTTCTTTCGCATTTAAATAAGTAGGAGCGCCCTTCCAAGTATAAAAACACTCATTCAAATTGGGTTCGAAAATAACCCCTAGAACGAGCTCGTCGTCTTTTTTTAGTGCTATGCTAACAGAATACAGAGGTACGCCATGTATATAATTCGTCGTACCATCTAAAGGATCTACTATCCAATTGTAAGTTTCTCCAACTTTAGTACTGGTGCCTTCTTCAGCTATAAAACCCGATTCAGGAAGGATTTTGCTTAAAGTTTCGACAATTTGTTTTTCTGCTGCTTTATCAACGCGAGTAACTAAGTTATGCAAACCTTTTTCTTCAATATCGCTCTGATGGAGTGTTTTGATTTCATCCAGAAGAAATTGTCCAATACGCTTGCTTAATTCAACAACCTGATTAGTAAGTAATTGATATTTATCCATAAATAAATAATGAAACCGAACAAAGCCTATTTAGCCTTATTCGGTCTGGTTTTACTTTTCAAAGATAGTTAAAAAGTCGCCATGCTCGTCGATATTATTAAGTTTAACCGGAATAATAGAATTGACGAGTTCAGGATTAAAGCGTGTTTTAACTTGGATATAATTCTCCGTAAAACCAGAAATAAAGCCTTGCCTTCTGTTTCCTTCCCAAAGCACGTTTTGTTGGGTATCGAAATTTTCTTTATGAAACAGCCTTGCCTTTTTCTCGCCTAAAACATGCAATTTTTGACTACGCTCTTTTTTCGTTTTCGATGGCACTTTATGCGTAAATTGATTGGCTTTTGCTTCCGGGCGATCGGAATAAGTGAAAACATGCAAATAAGAAACAGGCAGTTGATCAATAAAATCGTAGGTGTGCTGAAAATCCTCA
>JBFHQD010000095.1:0-11441 GCA_041592395.1 Bacteroidales bacterium
CGCGTTCCTTTTATTGTAATTGCACAACGTTTTGAGTTTGTCTCTCGCGAATTAGCACGCTATCACAATGTCGACGATTATTACGCACTCCCACTCGATCTCGAAAAATTAGAAACCCGCGTACGATTTCTACAGAAATACAAAACCAAATATTCAGAAGCCAACCTGAACGAAACATTCGAAGATTTCAGAAATCAACCCTATAAAACACCTTTTATTAAACGAACTTTCGATATTGTAATGACAAGTTTGGCTATTATTGCTTTATCGCCAATTTTTATAATTACAGCTATTGCTATTCGATTAGAATCGAAAGGAAAAGTTTTTTATTCTTCACGAAGAGTAGGCGCCAATTTTCGGGAATTTGATTTTTATAAATTTAGATCGATGTATCCCGATGCTGATAAACGTTTAAAAGAAGTTGAGCATTTAAATCAATACCAAAAAGAAATCGTTGGTGACGAGTGCCCAAGGTGCAAAAACCTTCCGGAAGGAACCTATTGTTCTGCTCTTTTAGAACAAGACGATAAAACCGTTATCTGCGAATATTTTTACTTTAAAAAGAAAAATGCAAAAGCAGCATTTCTAAAAGTAGAAAACGATCCTCGAATTACCAAAGTAGGTAAATTTATTCGAAACAAAAGTATCGATGAACTTCCTCAGCTTTTTAATATATTAAAAGGAGATATGTCGATAGTCGGAAACAGACCTTTGCCGGTGGGTGAAGCAACAGCCATTACAAAATCACGTTGGTCGCGCAGATTTAAGGCAGCAGCAGGTCTTACCGGATTATGGCAGGTGGAACTTCGCGGCCACGAAGGTGAAATGTCGGAAGACGAACGTTTCGAACTCGACAATATATACGCTCGATTGAATTCATTTTGGGGAGACCTTATTCTAATTTTTCGTACCTTGAAGATTTTTATACAGAAAGGAAGCGTTTAATTGGCAGGTGGTTTCTCCTGTTTAGTACAAATTATTAATTCTATGCCAAAACAGTTCAATATATCCTATACAAGTTTAAGCGGGTTTTTTATTTCCTTGCTGATGATGCTGCTTTTATTTCCTGCAGATCTTGTTTCGCAAGAGCTATCCAACGAAATAAGAGTATCTAACGAAAGTGTTTTTAATCCCATAACTGACGATATCACAAAAAAGATTCCGCCTTTAGATGTTCTAATCGATTCCGCGTTAATCAATTCGCACCGCCTAAAATATTGGGATACGGAAATAAAAATAACCGAATATGAATTGAAATCGGCAAAACGCGATTGGGCTGACGGAATTTTTATTCAAGGCGATGCAAAGGAAGGAACCTGGACAAGTTTGAGTTATGTTCAAGATCAATACGGCAACGAAGTGGGTACACTTGGGACGACAGACCAAGGAAGATATACCATAGGATTTGGTTTAAGATTACCATTATTAGACCTTTGGGATAGAGGAAATAAGATTAAACTCAATAAAATGCGAATTGAGCGGAATATTGAGAAAATGCAAGAAGATCGCCAAGCCATAAGAGCAAACGTTATCAATTTATACAACGAATTGTTGATCCAACAAAACATGTTAAAACTCGATATTGATAATATTGAGTTTTCGGAGTTGACAGCCGAAATGGCTGATAAAGAATTCCAAAACGGAAAAATTTCGCTCAGCGATTTATCGCGAATACGAGATAATTTAAATAGAGCACGATACCGCTATGTAGATAGTAAAACAGGTTTTATTAAAGCCTATGTAATGCTACAAGAATTAACGGGTATCAAGTTTAACGAACTTAATAATTGGGAATAATGGATATTGTTCAATTTATTAAACTACTACGCAAAAACATTATATTAATCGTTTTAGTCCCTATTCTTTTGGCCGGATTGGTCTTTTATGGAACTAAAGATGTAACCAAATATTATATCTCAACGGCAACCATATATACCGGTTTAGGATCGGGATTATCATTAGAATCAGAAGCGAATGCCCGGTTGGATTATTTTGGTTCGAAAATGGAGTTCGACAATATTATTAATCTTTTCAAAGCGCGAGAAACACAAGAAGAAGTAGCGCTAAGTTTATTTATTCAGGGATTAAGTCTCAAAACTTGGGATCCTCAATTCATATCCAAAGAATCATTTAACGATTTACAAAAACTTGTACCTCAATATATTAAGGACATGATTGTTCTGCCAAACAAAAGCAGCGACGATTTTAAACGAACTCAGATTCCGCTTATATTAAATGATACAGCCGGACTAAAAGACAAGCAAATTAGCATCAAGAACAAATACTATTTGGTTCGTTCGAACGAATCATTGTTTAGTATTTCATCGAAATTAGGTGTTTCGGCAAGTGACCTTATGAATAAAAATACGATCACAAGCACAAATTTACATGCCGGAGATTCCTTAATTTACGAGCAAGAAAAAATGCTGATATACAAGAAGAACAACCAAACCTTCGATACTATACCTCTTTATATTCCTGATCCAAATTATTATTTAAAAGGAGAAATAGACAGCATCAGTTTTACGCAAACACTGAGCAGATTTAAAAAATATTATGCCGATAACGACACCAACTATTTGTATGGTTTATTGAATTATGAGCATAAATACTACAGTATGAAAGCCATTGATAAAATCGAAGCCCGTCGTATTCAGGGCAGCGATTTGATCGAACTTTCATTTAAAACTTCCGATCCGGGCATTTGTAAGCAAACTTTAAATTTCAGTATCGAGGCATTTAAACGAAATTACAAAAAGCTAAAAGAGAATCAAAGCGACAATGTAGTTGCTTATTTCGAAGAAAGAGTTGCGGAAACAAGTATCAATTTGCAAGCGGCTGAAAATCGATTATTAAAATTTAATCAAGACAATAACATCATTAATTATTACGAGCAAACCCGACATATCTCTGAACAAAAACAAATTTTGGAAAGCCGTTATTACGATGAAATAATGTTATTTACAGCCGCGGATTCGGCATTAAAAAAATTGGATCAGCAGCTAGCCAATCAAAAAGGGATAGCCCGTTTAAATACGGAAATGCTAGGCTACCGCAATCAGATTTCGGATATTACTTACAAGATTGCCGTAAATGAGTTAAACGACTCTCCCGATCCTAAAACAATTAAAGCTATTGAAAGCTTAAAAAAGGAACAGGCTAATTTGCGCGACAAAATCAATCAAAACATCGACAGTGTTTTTGGCATGCAGTTTTCTGCGCAGGGTGTTAGTTCCAACGAAATGCTTACACAGTGGTTAAACAATTTGCTTGTTTACGAAGAAACGAAAGCCAAAATAGCCGCTTTGGGCGAGAGAAGAAGTGAATTCCAGCGTACATATGAGCAGTTCGCACCACTTGGCGCTAAATTATCGCGGATCGAAAGAGAAATTAATGTATATGAGCAGCAATACCTTTCGGTTTTAAACAGCTTGAATCTGGCTAAATTAAAACAGCAAAATCTGGATTTACAATCCAATATTAAAACTGTAGATTCGCCCTATTTCCCGCTTGCAGCTGAATCTACAAAAAGAAAATTATTTATTGCCGCTGCATTTATTGCCGGGTTAATGCTGGTTTTATTTGTCATTCTGGTTTTGGAATATTTCGACAATACCATTAAAACACCTTACCGTGCAGAAAAGCTTAGTGGTTTAGAATTGTTATCGGCCTATCCGCGTTTTACAAAAAAAACGCATGGAATCGACTATGAATTTATAAGCAATAGATTAATTGAACAAGCCATTCAGAAATTAAGATCCATACAAGAAAAAGAAGGGCTTCAGAAAAAGAAACCTATAAAAATAGTCTTCTTTAGCACCCAAACTACCGATGGAAAATCATTACTTCAAAGCGCAATAAATAAAAAATTAAAAGAATACGGACATACAACCTTATCCGCCAATTATATACTACCAAAATACAAACCAACATTTTCTTATAGAGCACCCGAAAAACCAATTGAATACACCATAGATCAAGATACATTCAATAAAACAAATATTAATGAGATTATTGAACTCGATAAAGAAACGCCTAATCTCGATTTTATTTTAATCGAAATTCCTTCCATAACTCATTATGCTTTTCCTCCAAATATTATTAAAGATGTCGATATTGCAATCATGGTTGTTCGATCAAATCGGGCTTGGACCAAAGCAGATAAAAACAGTCTTAAAGGAATAAAACAGTTCCTAAAAGCCGAACCTTATGTTTTGTTAAATGGAGCAAATGCCGAATCGCTTGAAACTCTATTAGGCGAATTACCGCGAAAAAGAAGTAAAATTCGCAGGCTCTTAAAAAGGATAATACAACTTCAATTTTTCGAAAGACAATCGCTAAACACATGATCAACCGTCTTCTTCATATCGCCAAAGAAAAAAACATGCAATCCCTTGCGGGGAATGTTATTGCGGCCGGATTTGGCCTCTTAAATTTCGTACTATTAACACGGAGTTTCGATAAAGAAGTCTTTGGCGAGTGGATACTTTATCTTACCGGCGCCACATTTGTAGAAATGTTTCGCTTTGGGATTACACGTACTGCTCTTGTGCGGTTTTTAAGCGGTGCCGACAAAGATGAAGAAAAAAAATTAATAGGATCAAATTGGTTGATTGGATTAGTTGCCAGTATTATAATAGCAGTATTGTTGTGGTTGATTTTATATTTTTTCCCAGCTCAAGTAAAACAATCCGGATTTTATCTTTTCTTTAAATGGTATCCGATTTTGGCCTTTTTAAACTTGCCCTTTAACAACGCCCTTACAATTCAGCAATCGAAACAATTTTTCGGACAAATTTTTATTGTAAAATCCTTAAATTCTGTGCTGTTTTTTGTGGGCTTAGTTATTAATTTGTATTGGCTTAAATTGGAGTTAATCTATATAATCTGGTTTAATTTAGCTGTTGCAGGTTTCGTTTCCTTAATTACCATTTTATTGGGTTGGGATGGATTGCGCTATCTAAGGCATGCCAATAAAAAAACGAATATCAACCTTTTAAATTTCGGAAAATACACCACTTTAACACTGATTGGAACCAATTTATTGCGAAGTGCTGATACCTTTATTATCGCTTTAAGTCCACTCGGTACTGCTGCTGTTGCGCTTTACTGCATCCCATTAAAATTAACCGACCTGCTGCAGATTCCGTTGCGGAGTTTTGTTGCTACCGCATTTCCAAAAATGTCGAAAGCAAGTATAGCTAACGATCTGAAAATGGTTCGCTATTATTTTTACAGCTACTCAGGCTCCATAACCATACTTTTTCTTCCGGTTGCCGTTTTAGGCTTTATTTTTTCCGATTTCTTTGTGTTAATTTTAGGAGGAGAACAATATTTGGGGGTCGACCCAATTACGGGAGTAAGTACATCAACTATTTTTAAAGTCTTTGCTCTTTATGGTATTTTATTGCCAATAGACAGGTTAACCGGTGTTGGTTTGGATAGTATAAATAAACCCAAAAAGAATTTTTACAAGATCATTTATATGGTTTTGGCCAATATCATCGGCGATTTAATTGCTGTTTTTGTGTTTGAATCGCTAATTGCTGTGGCTGTAGTGACTGTTATTTTTACTCTCTTAGGCGTTGTTATCGGCTATCAATACTTAACCAAGGAATTGCAATTGAACCCCAAATTAATCTGGGTTGAAGGATGGAAAGTGTACTCAAGTAAAATTAAAGAATTTGTGGGGTAATTATGCAAAACAAAAAACAGTATACGAAAACATGGGCGCTAATCTTAAGCTTCTTTTTCCTCTTGGGTTCTTATTATTCAAAAGCTCAGAATGAAATTCAATGCAAGCTTGAAATCGATGCAAGTATAGACGATTTAATCAGTCCTGCTATTCAACCCGGCGACACCATATGCCTAATGGCCGGTATGCGTGGTGCCCTTTATTTCAAAAATATTACAGGTACTTCTGAGCAACCTGTTGTAATCATAAACAAAGGCGGGCAATCAATTATTGATAGTGATTTGGCTTATGGTTTAAAATTTGTGAATTGCCAATACATAAAATTAAGTGGCGCTGGAGATGAAAACTACGAATACGGAATAGCTATTCAAAATGTAAGCAGTGGTTATGGAATCGGACTCGAAAGCAAATCCTCTGATTTTGAAATTGAACATCTGGAAATTAGCAATACCAGTGTTTCAGGAATTGTTGCAAAAACAGATCCTGATTGTACGTATACCGCTGTGCGCGATAGCTTTACAATGTACAATATAAATATTCACGACAATTACATTCACCATACCGGTAACGAAGGAATGTATATCGGAAGCTCTATGTTTCTAGGGCATTATATTAGCGAATGCGATACCGTGCTTTATCCTCATATTATCGATGGCGTTGAAATATACAACAACCGTGTTGAATACACGGGATGGGATGCTATTCAGGTTGGAAGTGCATTGAATAATTGCAATGTCCACGATAATGAAATATTCAAGGATTCTCAGGCTGAGATAAGCTATCAAATGTCGGGCATTATGATTAATGTGGGGAGTACTTGCGATGTGTATAATAATAAAATTATCGACGGTAAAGGAACGGGAATTATCAATCAAGGCACCGGTGGACAAAAGTTCTTTAATAATTTGATTGTTAATGCCGGACGAGACTATGATTTTGAAGATCAATCAAAGCAACAATTTGGCATTTTTTCGAAGTACGCCTATATTCAAAAACCGGATTCCACTTTTCATTTTTACAACAATACCATCATCAATCCGAAAAGCGATGGTATTCGAATAATGAATTCGCATAGCGAAATTAATCGAATTGTAAATAATATCATTATCAATCCCGGAGCCTACGAGTTTTACGCAAATTTAGGCTCTACGAGTTACGAGGCAAATGATGCTTATCTACATAACTATTTAAATTCTAGCCCTATATACGCTAGCAACAATATTTTCCAACGCTCTGCAAAAAACCAATTCTTTGCCGATACGCTTACGCTGGATTATCATTTAACAAAAGAATCGCCAGCCGCTAATTGGGGTTTTGATTTAACAAGCTATGGCATTGTATTCGATTTAGATAATAATCCTCGCCCTTTTGAGAATTACATGGATATCGGTGCTTTCGAGCTTCAAGTACTTACCCCAATAGTTTCAATTGATAAGGGCGATCAAAATCTGAAAATTTATCCCAATCCGGCCATCGATTATATTCATTTAAATTTTTTTCTCGACAAAGCCCAAAAATTAAACATCAGGCTTATTGGTTTAGATGGTAAAGAAACGCGTTTGATGCAAGATGTTTTATTCGAACAAGGCAAAAATGAAAAAACAATTGCTTTAAAAGCAATTCATTCGGGAGTATACCTTCTTGTTTTAGAGAATGATTCAAAAAGAATGATTCAAAAAGTTCAAAAATTTTAGACGATGATTACCTGGCCCATTTTCGTTGCTTTTTTCTTAGGTGTTATTGCGGTATATTTTTCCGTAAAGCATGACGACGAAAACGAAAATGAGCTTAATAAAAGTCTGGAAAAGAATAAGAAAGAAGAAGATATCCAAGAAGATCGTATAAAAAATCGCCAAGAAAACGACAAATCAAAGGCATAAGAGCTAATGCAAAATCCATTTGAAAAAAATACAGGATCTTTAAAATTGCAGCATCCCATTGCCATCCTTTTAACGATTTTGGCTGCTCTTCTTGTTGGAAAATTAATGGCTACAGCAGGCCTATCCATTATTGTCGTTTTTATTGTTCTCCCTTTGGTTATTATTTTCGTCAATCGCGTTTTTTACATGCCCAAGATTGCTTTGTTTTCAATTCAATTGGCCGGCTATTTTATCAACGGACTTCCTCGCTATACAGGCCCTGTAGTGCCCTATGGTTTGGCTGCTGACGGACTCTTTATTCTAGCGCTAATCGCCCTTATTTTTAAATACTTTTATGAGGGCGTCGATTGGAAACCAATGCTTAAAGATATAAGTTTACTATCAACCATTTGGATGGGTTGGGTGTTTTTCGAAATTATCAACCCTGAAGCGGTAAGTTTTGAAGCTTGGTTTGCAACAATGAGAGGAATTGCTTTTTATTTCTTTCTAGGAATTCCCTTGGTTTTGCTTTTGATGCGCAACCCCAAAGACTTAGAGATATTTTTCTATATCTGGGGTACAATGACCATTCTAGCTACGCTAAAGGGAGCTATTCAACTTTTAATTGGTTTAGATTTTGCGGAACAAAAGTGGATGGATGCCGGGGCATACGAAACGCATTTGTTATTCGGGAAACTTCGGGTCTTTTCCTTTCTAAGCGATGCCGGTCAATTTGGTGCCTCACAAGGACATGCTTTGGTAATGGGAGGAATTATAGCCTACGAAACCAAATCGCTTAAAAAGCGCATTTTTTTCGCTATTGTGGCAATAATGGGACTTTATGGGCTGCTTATTTCAGGTACACGCGGAGCTATAGCAGTTCCGGCACTTGGTTTTTTCACTTATTTGATATTAACTAAAAATATCCGGCTTATTTCTTTGGGTCTTTTTGCCGGACTCGCCTTGTATATCTTCTTTGCCCATACAAGCATCTTACAATCCAACTATCAAGTGGCCAGGTTTAGAACGGCTTTTCATCCCGAACAAGATGCCAGTTTTCAAGTTCGATTGGATAATCAAAGAATCTTAAAAACGTTTTTGGCCTCACGGCCAATTGGAGGCGGCATTGGTCATGCCGGAGTAAGAGCAAAAAAATATGTGCCCAATGGTTTCTTGGCAAATATAGCTACAGATAGTTGGTATGTATTAATATGGGCCGAAAATGGCGCTATCGGTTTATTGTTGCATTTTTTCATTCTTTTCTTTATTGTTTTAAAAAGCGCCTATCTGATTATGTACCGATTAAAAGACCACGAACTTAAAATACGTATGATGGCCATATTAAGTGGAATAATGGGTATTTTACTAGCCAATTATGGAAATGCCGTAATGGGTCAGTTCCCGACTTCTATCAATGTGTATTATGGTATGGCCTTTTTATTTATGTCGACATATTACGATAAAACCATAGCCCAGCAACGACAAAAAGGAAAAGATCCTTTCACGCTTTTCTCCGGATTATTTGCAAAATAAACTGTACGATAGCGTACATTTCCTGTCTCTTATCGCACACTAAATAAGTAGAATAAAAACGATTCTTTTTTCTAACACAATCGTTATCAACCCCTCATAAATAGTGGCATAAAAATTGATCCACGCGAGACCAATGCGTAAATTTATAAAACCAATTTTACTCTTGCTACTAGGATTGCTATGGTTTAGTGGAAATCTTTTTTCACAAGAAAAAAGAAAGTATACGACAACTCGAATTCAAGGAACAGCACCACGAATTGATGGTCTTCTTGATGATGCAGCTTGGAATCAAGTAGAATGGGAAAACGATTTTACGCAATATCAACCATTTAATGGCGGAATTGCTTCTCAACAAACTGCTTTTAAAATACTGTATGACAATAACTTTCTTTATATAGCTGTGCGCGCATTTGATAGTATACCGGGTAATATTGTAAATCGAATGTCGAGGCGCGATGGATTTCAAGGCGATTGGGTAGAAATTGCTTTTGATAGTTACCACGATTACAGTACAGGATATTCTTTTACCGCAACGGTGGCAGGTGTTAAGAATGACGAGTTATATACAAATGATGGCACTGGTCATGACCGAACCTGGGATCCCATTTGGTATTTAAAAACGAGCATAGATAAAGAAGGATGGATAGCAGAAATAAAAATTCCGTTTACTCAATTGCGCTTTAGCGAAGATGAAAATCAAGTATGGGGATTGCAAGTAAAACGTTTTGTTTATCGAAAAGAAGAACGTAGCCTTTGGCAGCATGTTTCGAACGAGCAAGCTGGATATGTTAGTCGCTGGGGAGAATTGCACGGTTTAAAAAATATTAAGCCAAAAAAGCAATTTGACATAACTCCTTATTTACTGGCGTCATACGAATCTTCCGAAAATGACGAAGAGAATCCATTTACGAATGGAATAAAAAAAAACGGCCGTATTGGCTTGGATGCTAAAATTGGCTTAACAAATAATCTCACCTTAGACCTTACCATTAACCCTGACTTTGGACAGGTTGAAGCAGACCCGTCCGAAGTCAACCTTACCGCCTTTGAAACCTATCTGCGAGAAAAACGAAGTTTTTTTATAGAAGGCCGTAATATTTATAGCTTTCCCTTACGCTTAGGTGGGGGTAATAATGCTGCTGACAATCTATTTTACTCGCGACGCATCGGAAAAAGACCATCCTATACGCCTGACGATTATTATTATTTAGATACTCCCGATAACACATCCATTTTGGGGGCGGCTAAAATTAGCGGAAAAACAAAGAATGGGATTTCTATCGGTATTTTAGAAAGCGTAACCAATACAGAGCGTGCAAAATTCTCCGATGAAAATGGAAATATACAAGAATTTAAGGCTGAACCCTTAACCAATTATTTTGTTGCGCGCGTAGAAAAAGATTTCGACCAAGGAAACACGCGAATTGGGGCTATGTTTACGGCTACCAATCGAAAAATTGAGGATGCTTATTTAGAAATTTTACCAAGTTCAGCCTATACGGGCGGTATTAATTTTGATCACGCATGGAACAATAAAAAATACAATTTTTCCATTAAACTGATGGGAAGTTCAGTACAAGGAGCGCCAGAAGCTATTGCTGAACTACAAACGGCTTCGGCTCGATATTATCAGCGCCCCGACGACAATCATTTAAACTACGATCCTACTTTAACAAAGTTAAGTGGCCACGCCGGAAGCGCTTGGTTTGGAAAACTTTCCAATGCCGGATGGAGTTTTATCACTTGGTTTAGCTGGCAATCGCCCGGATTTGAACTAAACGACATGGGTTATCTGCGCTATGCCGACGACCTCACGGAAATGGTTTGGGGACAATATGAATTTCCTATTCCGGTTGGTATATTCCGAAGAATCAGTATTGAGAGTTCGCAAGCCACTTCGTTCGATTATAGCGGAAAATATTTAGCCATGAGTGGCGATATTAGTGTTCGCGGTCAGTTTACAAACTATTGGCATTTTTCTTTTGGGAGTAATTTCGGTTCCAAAAGCTTAGAAAAAACCCTATTGAGAGGGGGACCCTTATTCCTTAGTCCAAAAAGCATATATTCTTATGCTAACCTATCAACAGATCGTAGAAATAATTTAAGTTTTAGCGTGAATTATTCACACCAACAAGGCGCTGAAAATTCGAAACTCCGGAATAATTATTCGATTGGAATAACTTACCGTCCTTTAGATAATCTACGCATTAATTTGCACTCCTCTTTACGCTTCAACAAAAATCAGCTTCAGTATATAGATGAAATAGATATAAAAGAGGAAACCAACTATTTTTTAGCTGAAATAGAACAAAAAACATTTGTAACGCAGCTAAGAATCGATTATAGCTTTACAC
>JBFHQD010000096.1:0-11431 GCA_041592395.1 Bacteroidales bacterium
ATTCAATTTATCGAACAAGAAATAGAAAATTAGCCTATTTTTCTAAGATGTAGTTGTAATTTTCTTGACGATATAAATTCCAGTAAATATTTTCATATCCGCCGCGGTTTTGCTTTTCGAATTGAAGTTGATTTTCGAGCAGCGGAATCTGGAATCTCGGCAAATTTTCTAACATATCATCGCCATAGCGTAGCAATGCATGGAGAAAATAAAAAGTAGCATCGTAGCCTAAAAATGCATAGGTTTCAATTTCGGGTACTTTGTTATATGCACGCTGAAATTTAGTGATGAATTTTCGAGTAGCAGGAGAACGATAATCAACAAAATCGGCACTTAAAACACGAAGACTAACCGGTTGCGAATAATTAACATCCACTTTATCGAAACTATGCCAATCGGGCAAACCGATCACTTTAAAACTAAACGAATCGCGCACAAAATTTAATCGCGTTAGCAATTCAATAGCAAACACCTCATCGCCACCCAAAGCAACCACTAAATTATTTCTAAATAAAGAGGCTTTTCGCATAATTCCTGCCAAACTATCTCTGGAATACACCACCGTTTTTAGGTTATTGTTAACCCAAGAAGTATCGAAAGGTCGCTCTATTATATCGTTCAAGCGAAGCGTATAATCGTTTTTAACGAGCTCCTGATTTAAAGTATCGAGGAAAGTATTTTGCCGCCCTTCCATAAAATAATCGATCTGCTGCAAAACAGATTGATTAGAAAGTGGCGCTTTTGGATTGATTTTCTCTTTTAATAAGCCGGAAAGTAAATTAAACTCACTTGATAATTGATAAGGATTATTCCGAACAAGAATGGTATTGTAATCGGCAAATCTTTCGCCCACAAAGTCAGCCACCCTCTGGTACATTCCTTCCGGTTTGGGACTCATTTTAACGACATAAGGATTTTCATACACGATTTGTCCGCGTTTAGATAGCACATTGACCAGCGGAATGCGATTTGTTCGGCTAAAATTTGAAACCAATGCAAAGCTTTTACTATACAGTAAGCTAATGATTAAGTCCATTTTTTTTAAGCTTCTATCTTGCAATAGCAATGCCGTTTCTACATCGTTATCCGTAACATCATACACATGAAAATTCAAATTCATACCCGTTTTCCGTAGGCTGTCGACGGCAATCTGGGCGCCTTCGTAAAATTCTATGAAACGAAAAGGATTTAGCTCTTGACGGTGAGTTAATAAATCTGTTGGCGACACTTGCAACATACTATCCACCTCGCTTAAATACAAGGGCAACATCAGCGCCACATTGAAAACCTTATTCTTATTTTCGGTAAAAAACTCAGGCGTAACCGGAATCGGTTTGTCTTCTACAGGAACTTCCAAATCTAAATCTTCTACTTTCTTATCGATAAAATCGACAGGAATATAAACGGTTTCTCCTTTTCTAATTTTAGAGGGCGCACCGGGATTAAGGTCGATTAAATTACGCACCGGAACATCATAAGCCAATGCAATATCTTTTAATTTTTCTTTTCTGGCGGAGACTAAATGCTCTATATAACCTTTGCTGTTTTCTGTACGTGGAATTCTAATTTCCTGATCGATAAATAATTGCGTGCTCAAATTGGGATTAATTGCCCTTATTTGATCGATGCTAACACCGTATTTTCTAGCGATCCCATACAAGCCTTCTCTGGGCTGCACTTTATGAATAATATACGTTTTTTCTTCCTGGTTTTGCCAATCTTGTAAAACCCGTGGCAACAAGATTACTTGTCCGATACTCAGATGATTATCCGTTAAGTTATTGATATACTTAAGCGTCTCAACCCCTATCCCGTAATGCTTTGCAATGCTGTACAAAGTTTCTTTCGGTTTCACGATATACTCAAAATACTTGCTTTTTTTATCACTGCTTTGGTCTTGTTGGTTTTGTTTATGCAGAACGGGCTCCGTTTGTTTTTCTGGAACTTTAATATAATCGCCTATCGAAATTCTACCATTATAAATACTATTGTTGTTGAGTAAATCAGCAACGCTTACTCCATAAATGGTGGCAATACTTGTGAGCGTTTCGCCTTGTTTTACCACATGATAGAAAAAATCAGTGCTTAAACTTGTGGTAGGCTGCACATCTTCCGGCTCTATTTTAGGGATTAAAAGAACCTCGCCAAGTTTAAGTTCGTTTCCTAATCCGGCGTTAGCCGCTTTTATTTCATCAACACTAATATTATAAACTTTTGCCAAGCTGAACAAAGTGTTGCCCTTTGCAACCACATGCCTATAATACACTTGATTGCCAATTTGTTGTGTTGCATTCGATTTTTGAACCACTCCCCATTGTTGTGCACTGGTATAAACGGAGAAATGTCCAATAAAAAAGAGGAGTAAAAAGATGCGAAGCTTAGATTTTGTATATATTCCCATTATGCTAATAAAACGACAAATTTAGCGATTTATTTGTATTTTTTTATCTCACCACTTTTAACTCGGGCAAGATAATTTTTTAAATCTCTTTTGACTTCAGGAGCCATAATTAATAATCCCAAAACATTCGGAAGTCCCATACTTAAAATCATCATATCCGAAAAATCGGTAACGGCTCCCATAGTAGAAGAAGCACCGATAACAATAAAAACTAAAAACAAACCGCGATATAAATTGGCCGCATATTTTCTTGAACCAAACCATTTTTCAGACATACCGCCAAACAAATAATCAAAACTTTTTAATCCATAATAAGACCAACTGATCATTGTAGAAAAAGCAAACAAGAATATGGCGATAACCAATAAATAAGGAAACCAACTGAAAACAGTCCCAAAGGCTTGTGAAGTAAGTTGCGCTCCTTCTAATCCATCGGGGTTTAAGTAACTACCGGTAAAAATGATAACTAATGCGGTCATAGTACAAATGACAACAGTATCAACAAAAGGCTCTAATAAGGCGACAAAACCTTCGCTTAAAGGTTCATCTGTTTTAACGGCAGAGTGCGCTATTGCGGCCGAACCGGCACCCGCTTCATTTGAAAAAGAAGCGCGCTGAAAACCAACGATTAAAACACCTATCAATCCGCCTTTCATTGCGGAGGGAGAAAATGCCCCTTCAAAAATCAAACGAAATGCATCACCGGTATGACTGATGTTCATAAAAATGATAATCAATGCCGTTCCCACATATAGCGCTGCCATAAAAGGCACAATTTTGTCGGTTACTTTCGCAATACTTTTTATTCCGCCAATAATTACCAAACCGACTAATATAGCTAACAATACGCCAAAAACCCAGCCATAATCACCGATAGCCGGATAAATGGTTTTGAATTGAGAAAAAGCTTGATTGGCTTGAAACATATTACCACCGCCAAAAGAACCGCCAATAGCTAAAACGGCAAATACAACAGCCAGAATCGCACCGAGCCATTTCATTCCCCGGTTTTTCAATCCCATATATAAATAATACATCGGACCACCGGAAACTTGTCCGAAAATATCAATTTTACGGTATTTAACACCTAAAGTACATTCGACAAATTTTGTCGACATACCAAGCAATCCGGCCAAAATCATCCAAAATGTAGCTCCGGGACCACCAACCACAATAGCAATGGCTACGCTGGCAATATTTCCTAAACCAACCGTTGCGGATAAAGCCGTTGTAAGCGCCTGAAAATGGGACACTTCACCGGCATCGTCCGGATTATCATACTTTCCGCGCACAACATCAAGCGAATGCTTAAACCCGCGAATATTGATAAAACCCATATAAAAGGTAAAGAACAAAGCTCCTAATACAAGCCAGGCCACTATCATTGGGATTTGACTTTTTATAGGATTTCCGGCCGCATCCAATACAGGGTTACCCTTTTCATCATAGATTACAGGATCGTGCAATCCAAGAGCTTCAAAAGGATCGAAAAACAAAACCGTGGCCATTTTTGCCACGATGGGTTCGAAAAAAGCATTGATTTTCTCGCTGGTAGTTTGCTCAATAACTGGAGCCTTATTATCAACATCTGGATTTTCCTGAGCCAATAAGGGAGAAAAGCGAGTGACAAAAATCAGAAATACTATGAGCAGGCTAAATTTTTTAATCATTTAGTGTGGTTTTATGGTTTTTGTTGCGCACAAAATACCGGAATTTGTGCTGTATTAAAAAGCATTTTTTCTTCAGGCGAACCTACAACAAACGAAGGCTCAAACTCATCATTATCTACCTTAATCATAATCAATTGCGCACTGTTTGAGATGGCAAATTCCATAATCTGCTTAGGAAAATTTGCTTCATATCTCGCAATATCTTCGGTATATTTAATGCCATGCGCTTTAAAAGTATCGCATATATTTAGCAAAACCTTTTCCATTTTCTCTCTTACTTTTTGTCGAGGTTCGTTATACACAAACAGTTTTACGGTGGCATCAAAACTTTTTGCTATAAAAATAGTCCAATCGAGTTTTACGTGGTAATGCGTAGAAGTATTTACCGGAAATACAATCTTTTGATATCCCTTTTCGAAACCTCTTTTCTGCACAACCAACACAGGAATATTTACGGCAGAAATTAATTTCATAGCATGACTACCCGTAATGATTTGCATGCCCTTTTTTCCATGCGTTCCAAATGTCAATAAATCGATGCCCAACTCCTTAACTAAACGTGGAATTTGTTCAGTTATCTTTCCTTCCAACACCCTAATATCAACCGGAATATCAAATTCTGTCATCAATCTTTTTTGATAGTCTTTAAGATAATCCAAAACCGTTTCTTTGCTCTGCTTTGTTTTCTGCAAATAGGCTTTTGTATCTTTATTGATCACATGCGTTAAGACTAAATTCGCATTTATTTGCTTCGCAATTCCTGCTGCATGCATCATCGCATTTTCGCAAACCATAGAAAAATCAGTAGGCACTAAAATAGATTTATTCATAGGAAATTATTTACGTAGTGATTTAAGTTGTTCCGGTGTTCCAAGCACAAACAGTTTCGAACCGATTTCAATTTTTACATCGGGAGTCGGGTTGATAATGAACTCCCCATTAGACGTTTTAAACCCTACAATATTTGCTCCGGATTTTTTTCGTATCCCAATTTCCAAAATGGTTTTATTATGGTATTCGTCGGGCAATTCCATATAATCGATTTCCTCCAAATTGGTTAGCGAATCTCCACTGTAAGTTAAATGGTCGAGAAATTCCACTAAATTTTTACTTGTTACGAGTTTGGCCATGCGAGCGCCCCCCACTTTTTCAGGAAGAATAACATGATTTACGCCAGCCATATGCAATTTTTTTTCCGCACTTTCGTCTGTTCCTCTACTAATGATCGTAATCCTATTATTGAGTGCTTTTGCCGAAAGTGATACATACAGATTATCAGCATCTACAGGTAAGGCCGAAATCAAAGCGCTAGCGTTTTCAATACCGGCTTCTTTTAAAACATCATCATTTGTAGCATCACCTTCCAAAAAAACAACTTTATTGTTCGTGCAAGATTCGATTACTTCCGCTCCTTGATCAATCACTAAAAAAGGCTTATTATAAGCCAATAATTCCTCCGTAACTTGTTTTCCTATACGGCCATATCCACAAACAATAGTATGATCTTTCATTTTTTTATTCCTTTTTAATGTTCTGCCACGAATTATTTTTGCCACATTTCCTTCAACAAAATAAGTTGTTATTATCGATATAGAATAAGCATAAACACCCAAACTTAAAACAATCAGAAAAATTGTAAATACTTTCCCGCTGTCGCTTAACTCATGCAAAAGACTGTATCCAACCGTTGAAAACGTAATAACGGTCATAAAGGCGGAATTTACAAAAGTATCGCCTTCAATATACATAAAGCCCACAATACCTATCATTAACACAAGTATGAGTGAAACAGCAGCATAAAGCAAACGACTTATGTTGGTATGATTATGCACAAACTAAGATTTATCAGTATTATACTGCAATAATAAAGAAATGCAAGCATTTAACCAAAACTATATAGGAGTCAATTATTTCAATAAATAATTTCCAACAGGACAATTCAAACATTTTTTAGCATCGCAATAAAACCGTTTCAATTGCAACAAGGCCTGGGTTTGAAATGCAGACGGAATGAGGAGGCCTTCCTTTCTATAGTTTTCGCATATTTTATTCTTTTCGGCAGGAATTAAATGCATAAAATTCAAAGCTCTATCCATTAAATCAGGTTTATTCCGGTGCTTTCCATAGAGGAAAATAAACGGCAATATTACATTGATTAACAATAGATTAATTCTGTCATCACTTAAAGTTTTAGTCTGTTTTCGTGAAAGTTTATCCCAAACAAAATGCGTATTCCAATAAGCCGATGCTTCTACTTTGTAAAGCGCTTTAAGCTCTTCCAGATTTGTTTGTTCCAATATTTTAGAAAATAAATTTTGATGATTAAACAGGAGTGCGGCAAATTGTGCAATACGTATGTTTGGAAAATTGGATGGTCTCAAACGAAGATATTTCCACAAGAAACCTTTTAAAGGAATAAGCTGATATTTCTTAGCCAAATAATCATATTCCTTTTTTAACTTTAGGGGATATTCATCCGAAAAAGGTTGCTTGTCTAACAATCCGGATTGTCCGAATAGTAGCGCTTCCATTTGAAAAAGATTCTTTTGCTGTCGCAGCACTTTTTGAAGCGGCAGCGTTTCGGCCAAAGCCCTAAAAATTTCTTCATTAATTTTTAAGCCAAATCCTCCGGCTAATACCTGATAAAATGTTTCTTCCCAATCGTTTTTATTATGCTCTAAACGCTTTAGAATTTCAGTGGTTTTATTTTCCAAGCGTTCGATGCTCATACGTGAATAAAGCGCTTGAAAAGTCATTTCAGGAATAGCTTTTAACTGTCCGCTGCAAGGAATCCATTTCTTCGATTTTAAAAAGCCTTCATACTTTTTAAACAACGCCAAATCAAATTTATTTTTCAATTCTAAACATGGAATAGGTTCTCCGTTTTCCAGTTTTATTTCGGCATCGCACCGATAAACAATATGTAAAACCGTGTTATTATAGGCTTTATCGTTTTGATGCTGATGTCGATTCCAATCGGAAGCCAAAAGGTGCAACTCGGCGTTTCCGGCCCAAATTGTATTTCCGATTTTTATTTTCGTCTGAATAAAATCCGGACCGGCATCGGTATTTTGCATGCCCGGAAACAAAACCTCAACAGCTTCATTTTGTGTAGTATATAAAGGTTGATTAAATAACCTAAACCGCCAGAGATAGTGTAAAAATTCTTCTTTCATAAATTCTCTTTTACTATTTCCACCAACGGCATCAATGAAACGCATTTTATTCAGAATAAGAGCTGGAGCTTATGAAATTAGGAACAATAATACGTATAATGCGTTTGGGGATTTAAAGATACAACATCAAAAAGTGAAATACAAATGAAGCTCTTTTATTGTATTTGCAAAGTTCTTTCCTAGCTAGGGCGCTTTAATTTGATCTGTTGCTAAAAATTCCATTTGAAGCTTCTATATTAATCCTTAGTTTTGTGCAAACTATATTAGAAAAGTTATGGTACTTTCAACGCTCGACTGGATTATCTTAATTGTATTTTTTATTGGATTACTCACCATTGCGGTTTGGTCTTCAAAATCGGCCAGTAAAAGCGCGGCTAACTTTTTTGTATCAGGACGGTCGATGCCGTGGTGGTTATTAGGCGTTTCTATGGTGGCCACAACCTTTTCGGCCGACACGCCCAATTTAGTAACCGATATGGTACGCCAAAATGGAGTTTCGTCGAACTGGCTTTGGTGGGCTTTTCTTTTAACAGGTATGCTTACCGTTTTTGTTTATGCCAAGCTTTGGAATCGTTCCAAAGTTTTAACCGATTTAGAATTCTACGAAATCCGTTACAGTGGGAAAGCAGCCGCTTTTTTACGTGGTTTTCGTGCGGTTTATTTGGGTGCCTTTTTTAATATTATGGTCATTGCCTCCGTATCTTTGGCTTTGATAAAAATAAGTGCGGCCATGTTGGGATGGCCCGCCGAGCAAACACTAATTTTGGCTGCAATAGTTGTTGTTTTTTACAGTGCTTTAGGCGGATTAAGAAGTATTTTATTTACCGATTTATACCAATTTTCAATTGCGATGGCAGGTGCTTTTGGCGCTGCATATTTTGTAGTAGAAAGTCCTGATATTGGAGGATTATCTGCCCTTTTACAGCACAGCGAGGTTTATCCTAAGCTTTCATTCTTCCCCGATTTTAACAATACGGAATTGCTTATCGCCATTTTTATTATTCCCTTATCCGTGCAATGGTGGAGTGTTTGGTATCCGGGAGCTGAGCCCGGTGGAGGAGGCTATATAGCACAACGCATGCTATCGGCCAAAAACGAGAAAAATGCGATGGGTGCTACTTTATTGTTTAACTTTTTTCATTATGCACTTCGTCCCTGGCCTTGGATTATTGTCGCCTTGGGTTCTTTAATAATTTTCCCCGATTTAGCCTCATTACGCGATGCATTTCCAAATGTAGATCCCAACATCATTCGAAACGATTTTGCTTATCCGGCTATGCTGTCGAAATATTTACCTGTTGGATTTTTAGGTTTGGTTGTTGCTTCTCTTATCGCCGCATTTATGTCAACCACAGCCTCCCAACTCAATTGGGGATCGTCTTATTTAGTAAACGATTTCTATGGACGCTTTATCAATAAATCGGCTAGCGAAAAACAAAAGGTAAGGGCGGGGCGTTTATCCACAATTTTATTGATGTTTTTTGCTGTTCTTTTTGCCTTGATCTTAAAAAATGCCTTACAAGCGTTTAATATTTTATTGCAAATTGGCGCTGGAACAGGACTTATCTATATTTTACGCTGGTTTTGGTGGCGTATTAATGTCTGGACAGAGGTAACCGGCATGGTGACATCATTTCTATTTGCATTGGGATTCGTTCTTTACGAAAATCATTATATGGCAGCTGATAATTCAATCGCGCTATTTGGCACTGTATATTCAGCCACTGCTTGGGGAAGTATAAAAATTGTTTCCGGAGTCCTCCTAACAACAATTAGTTGGCTGATTGTCACCTTTTTAACCAAACCCGTGGATGATAAAACCTTAATCGCTTTTTATACCAAAATAAAACCCGGCGGACCGGGATGGAAAAAATTAATTCTGCGCGCTAAAGCACAAGGTTTTGTAACTGAAAAACAAGCCGACTTAAAATGGGATGTTCCTACCGGCATTCTGTGCATGGTTTTAGGTTCTGCCGCCGTTTATAGTTTCCTTTTTTCTACGGGCTATTTTATTTACGGAAATTATACTTGGGGATTCATTTTTATAGGTATTAGTATTTTAACTTCATTTGGTTTGTTCAAAAGCTGGGGGAAATTAATCACAGAATAATAGGACATTGTAACTTTATTTTTTATTCGGCATCAAAGCAATAAAGAAGATGAATTAGGAATTAAAATGGTTTAAACTATGGAATCAAAAAAACTTTATAGGAAGTCAAATGGCAGCGTAATTGGAGGTGTTTGTGCCGGTTTAGGCGATTATTTTAATGTGGATAAGGTACTTATTCGCTTACTTTGGACATTGGCCGTTGTAATTGGTGGTGTTGGTCTAATCGCCTATCTTATTGCATGGATAATAATTCCTATCGATACTGCCCAAGGCTATTGATTTAACGTTATCGACTAGTTATTGCCACTGCTTTATTGCATTTAATTAATATCTTTGGCTCTTAAACAATATATTAATTATGCATATATCCTCTGCTTTTGATGCCGGTAATATTGAAGTTATTTCCGCATTCGATCCTCAAAACATAGAACTCAATATCCGAAAAGATACACAAGCTGAATATTTTCAATGGTTTTATTTTCGCATTCAAGATGCCCAAGGTTTAGACCTTAAAATAAACATTCTGAATGCTTCAGAATCTTCTTATACTGAAGGTTGGGATAATTATCAAACGGTGGTTTCTTACGACAGACAAACGTGGTTTCGGGTTCCAACTTCCTACGACGGTAAAAAATTAACGATTGAGTTTATGCCGGAGTACAACAGTGTATTTCTGGCTTATTTTGCGCCTTATTCGCATGAGCAACATTTGAATTTAATCAGTTCTGCTCAAATGTCTCCGCATGCTTTTTTGGTGAATATCGGACAAAGTGTGCAAGGTCGCGATTTGGATATGCTTGTCATTGGCGATGAAGATGATGATACTAAAAAGAGAATTTGGGTCATCGCCCGACAACATCCCGGAGAAAGTATGGCCGAATGGTTTATCGAAGGTTTTTTAAAACGCTTGCTTGATGAATCCGATCCCGTGGCACGAAAACTTCTAGAAAAAGCAGTTTTTTATGTTATCCCGAATGTAAATCCGGACGGATCTTACCTCGGAAATTTAAGATGCAATGCCCTAGGAGTCAATCTCAATCGAGAATGGGCAAATCCTAATTTAGAAAGCTCGCCGGAAGTCTATCATATTTTGAAAACCATGGAATTGACCGGTGTAGATTTAAACTTAGACATTCATGGCGACGAAGGATTGCCTTATAATTTTATCTCTTCCATCGAGGGAATTCCTTCGTATGACGCTAAGCTTAAATTCCTTGATGAAAAATTTTCGGCCAGCTGGGAACGTATCAGTCCTGATTTCCAGACCAAGCACGGCTATCCCAAAAATGAAGCCGGAAAAGCAAACCTGAATGTTTGCTCAAAAGCCATTGGCGAAAAATTCAAATGTTTATCAATGACCCTAGAGATGCCATTTAAAGACAATGCCGATTTACCCGACGAAATTTTTGGCTGGTCACCCGAACGCTCCATAAATTTAGGCGCGTCTGCATTACACCCAATTGCTGAAATTATTGATGATATATAAGCTGTAGCATGGATGTAGAAAACTTTTACAATTTAATCAGCAGCAATTATACCGAAATGCTGGCGCGACTCGTACCGCGTTACCGCGAAATGTTGTGGATGATTTTAGATTATGTGCCAAAAGACCTGAATCCCAAAAAGATAGTAGATTTAGGCTGCGGAACAGGGAACTTATCCAAAGGCATCTTAAATCAATATCCGAAAGCAAAAGTAGTGGCTGTGGATTTATCTGCATCCATTCTGGAAGAAGCCTCTAAGCGCTTAGCAAATTACCCCAATATGACTTACCTTAACGAAGATTTTAATCATCTGGATTTTGAAGAAAACACCATCGATTTGGTTGTTTCAAGTATAGCATTGCATCATCTTACAGATATTCAGAAAGAAAAATTGCTAAAAAAAATCTATCGTTGGTTATCACCAAAAGGAGTGCTTATTTTTGGGGATCAGTTTTCGGGAAGCACTACCGATCGTTACAAACAGCATATGGATAACTGGAAACTGACTTCTGAAGGCCAAAACGTTCCTGAGTCGGAATGGGCCATGTGGATGGAACATCAAAAAAACCACGATTACCACACCAGCGTTG
>JBFHQD010000097.1:0-11283 GCA_041592395.1 Bacteroidales bacterium
AAATTTTGCGTATCAAATTTAATTTTCCACTGGTATAAGGGGGATATTTAAACCAAGGCTCGAACCAATTTGTTTTTTTTATGATTGATTTTTGGTGACTGAAAGTCAAAAAACCATATTTACCATGGTAATTTCCCATCCCTGAATTGCCAACGCCTCCAAAAGGCAATTTCGCATTGGCTAAATGCATTATTACATCGTTTATTGCGCCGCCCCCAAAAGAAATTTCTCGCAATATCTTCTGCTGCACTTGTGTTGAATTGGAGAACAAATATAAAGCCAGCGGTTTTGGTCGTTTTTTAATCTGATCAATGGCCCAATCCAAATTTTCATAGGAGATAATGGGTAATATCGGACCAAAAA
The DNA here is from genome assembly GCA_041592395.1 of Bacteroidales bacterium. Lineage (GTDB taxonomy): Bacteria > Bacteroidota > Bacteroidia > Bacteroidales > UBA12170 > UBA12170. The sequence goes on from JBFHQD010000097.1 coordinate 364, forward strand.
TTTCTTCTTGCATCACTTGGTCGTCAAAACCAATATTGTCCATCACGGTTGGTTCGATAAACAATTCGTTTTCGCAGGTATTGCCACCTATAACAGTTTTTTCTTTATCGATTAACTTTATCAAGCGCTGAAAATGACGAGGATTTATAATTCGTGTAAAAGCTTCGCTAAACATAGGGTTTTCGCCATGGATCAGCTTAATCTGTTTCTTAATCTCACTAATTAACTCTGTTTTTATCGATTGATGAACAAGAAGATAATCAGGAGCTACACAAGTTTGTCCGCCATTTAGGAATTTGCCCCAAACAATGCGCTTGGCAGCCATCTGCAGCGAAGCATCCGCATCAATTATAGTTGGACTTTTTCCTCCAAGTTCCAGAGTGACAGGGGTAAGATTTTCGGCGGCGGCACGTAAAACAATTTTTCCAACGTTCTCGCCACCGGTATAAAAAATAGAATTGAATGGAAGTTTCAACAAAATTGTTGCCTCTTCAACTCCGCCTTCGATCACATGTAAAATCTCTTCATCAAAATTTTCGTTGATGATTTTTGCCATTGCATGAGAAGAATTCAAGGCCAGCTCGCTGGGTTTGATAATGACCGTATTGCCTGCGGCCAAAGCAGAAACGGCAGGTAAAATAGAAAGCTGATAGGGATAGTTCCATGCCCCCATAACCAGCACATTGCCAAGTGGTTCTTGAATGATAAAACTTTTCCCCGGAAAATTGCTTAGTCCCGTACATACTCTTTTTGTTTTGGACCAAGTTTTAAGTTTTCGAATAGCCAATTTTATTTCGCTATAAAGTATAGCCAATTCCGTTTCGTAAGTTTCGAAAGCCGATTTTTTAAAATCTTTATACAAGGCCTCATTTAAAAGGGCTTCGTTGGCTTTAAGCACTTGCATAAGCTTTTTAAGCTGTTTAATTCTAAAGGAGGTATTTTTTGATTGATTGCTTGCGAAAAATGCCGACTGCTTCTCCAGAATGATTTTACTATTATTTTCCATCTTTATGCTGATTCTTTAATGAGTGAATAATAATTAAATAGAACTGTATGAATGTTTCTTTTTAATGCTTCAATGGTATAGATTCCATCTAAAATAGTGCTGCCAATCAACATGTTAAATAACTGACGAGCGGCAATTTCGGAATCAATCTTCGATTTTATTTCGCCCGACTCTTTGGCAAGTTCGATGATTTGATAAAGGTAATAGCCTTTGCGGTAAAAATGCTTGTTAATTCTTAGTCTCACCTCCTCATACGTGGACGCGGCTTGAAATAAAAATCTAAAATATTCAGTCAATTGATCAACCTCTAATAAATCGGCAATTTCTTGGTAAGGATCAAGAAAGCTATTCTCGAATCTTTCTAACTTTTGAGTAAAAGAGTAGTCGTCGGAATAAAATACCTTTTGCTTTTTGAAATAAGAAAAGAAAAAACGATCGAGCACTTCCATATAAACACTTTCCTTACTCTCAAAATGATAATAAAAAGCACCTTTAGATACTTTGCAACTTTTTATTATTTGATTGATGCTAACTTCTTTTATTCCATACTTTAGAAAAAGTATAAAACTGTTTTTTATAATGAGTTCGCGGGTATCCATAAGGCAAAGATAATTCAAAAACCGACCGGTTGGTATGTTTTGATGAAAAAAATATGAACACTACCTATTCGCTGATAATGATTGGATTATATAGAAGATTTAAATTTTGCACAAGCTTCGAGCTAATAAAATCATGAATAAGGAAGTATTGCGTCAATCCTAAAGTTTAAAATTATAAAAAAATTAGATTATAGCTATATAATGAGTACTTTATATAAATGGAAAATTTGAATACTGGAAAAGGAGGATTTGAATGTTTTCAAAATACTTTGGTTTGTATGGAGATAAAAGAGCAGGTGTTCGTAACCAAATTTTAAGGAGAACAAAGACTTGCCCCCATAGCCACTAGGGGGCAGTCTACTCATTTGCTTAGTGTTTTACATTATTATTTGTTTTCTTTATCATAAAGCTTCTTTAATATGTCAGCAGCATATTCTTTTCCACCTAATCCAAATGCTAATCCAAATGCTAAACAGAATGCACCTAAAATTAAAAGAAAAGCAAAATTTACAATATCTTTAGCAATATTCAATTGACTTAAAACAATAAATATTGTTAAGACAGTAATAGCATAATATGAAATTTTTCCAATAAGTTGAGCAGAATTATCATTCATATTTTTTAATGACACGGTTATAGCTTGCGAGACAAACTTAGCCGCATATAATCCTAATAACAAAACAATTATTGATACTATTATATTGGGAATATATAATATTATTTGTCCAAATAATTCTTTGGCACTTGTTAATTGTAGCATATTTAATGAAGCCATAATCACAATTAACATTATAGTCCAATAGATCAAACTTCCAATTAAATCAACAGCAGTAATTTTCACACCGCCTTCATTAAGAAAAGAATCAATACCTGATTTTTCTGTAAGATAATTAAGTTTTACGAGTTTAAGAAGCTTAATAAATATCTTTTTTATAAGTCTTGCTAATAGCCATCCAATTAAAAGAATCAATAGAGCTCCAATAATCTGAGGAACCGCTCTTGCTATTTCATTTAAAAATTGCTGTGAACTTTCTAATAAAATTTGAATTTGCTCTTTCATAATGTAAATTTTAAATTTATACTATATTAAACTCCCATTTATGCTCATTTTTACTGTTGATTTTCAATAGCATAGAATAACAAATATAATAAAATTTTACTGTCTTATCAAGTTTAAGTTCCTTAGCTCTTAAGGCTATGATTTGGTTTAGATTGATTTTTGAATTTCTAATCCATTTGCTAGAACAAGTTTGTCCAAGGCAATGAACAAAATAATCGCCAACAAAGACAGGCATTCCGTGTTTTATTTTTCCTTACATTTGCTATCCTAATTTTTTATTTATGATCGAAATTATTGATAAGGTAACCAATGCCGAAGTATTAGAAAGAGCCGTTAAACGCTACCGCGAAAAAGGAATTATTCTTCCAACCTTTAAACAAATGGAAGATCCAACTTTAATTCCTGAAAAAATTGTTAAGCAATTAAAATCAATAGGTTTATGGGATAATCATCCTCTAAATTTATTTCGAATTACGTGGAAAAACGAACCCGTAAAACATGGTGGTGGATTTGGTGGTGTGAATTACCTTGAGATCCCTAAAGAAATTAGTGGTGTTGATGCTAAAATAGTGATGATTCTTGGGAAATATTTTCCAACAGGAGCGCATAAAGTGGGTGCTGCCTATGGTTGTTTGGCTCCTCGCATTATTACCGGTCAGTTCGATCCTACCTATCATAAAGCCGTTTGGCCATCTACCGGAAATTATTGTCGCGGTGGAGCTTTCGATTCCTATTTAATGGATGTGACAGCGGTTGCTATTTTGCCCGAAGAAATGAGTAAAGAGCGATTCACTTGGCTTGAAGAAATTGGTGCTGAGGTTATTGCAACTCCAGGTTGCGAATCGAACGTAAAAGAAATTTACGATAAATGTTGGGATATTCGTCGCAATCGTAAGGATGCTGTCATTTTTAATCAATTTGATGAATTTGGAAATTCCGCGTGGCATTATAATGTAACCGGAAAGGCTGTTCAGGAGGTGTATAACGAAGTAAAAACAGATACGTCACGCTTTTCGGCTTATGTTTCGGCTACAGGTTCGGCCGGTACCATTGCTGCCGGTGATTATTTGCGTACATTAAACCCTCAAATACAGGTAGTTGCATCTGAAGCGCTTCAGTGCCCAACTTTGTTAAGAAATGGTTTTGGTGGTCACCGCATCGAAGGAATCGGTGATAAGCATGTGCCTTGGATTCATAATGTTAGAAATACAAACATGGTTACAGCCATTGATGATGAACATACTATGCGCTTGCTTCGTTTGTTTAACGAAAAAGAGGGAAAAGCCTATTTGAAATCGAAAGGAGTTGATGCCGATTTAGTTGATAAATTGTATTTATTGGGAATTAGCAGTATAGGCAACTTACTTTCTGCTATTAAAACGGCAAAATATTACGAATACGATAAAGACGATGTGATCTTTACTATTGCTACCGATTCGGCTGAAATGTACGAAAGCAGAATAAAGGAGCAAGAAGTTGAAAAAGGGGCTTATAATCAATTTCAAGCTGCACTTGATTTTGAAGCCACGATAAAAGAGCAGAGCACCGATCATATGAAAGAATTAAATTATCAAGATCAGAAAGCCATTCATAATCTAAAATATTTTACTTGGATAGAGCAACAAGCAAAACCTTTGGAAGAATTAAATCAAATGTGGTATGATCGGAGTATATGGGATAAAGTATTTCATCAACCCGATCGTTGGGATGAGCTAATTGAGGAATTTAATGACCGTACAGGATTGCTAAAGTAGCTTTTATCTGCGCATGATGCCAAAGAAAAGAATGCGAACAACATAATCGATTCTTTTTTCTAGATTTCTTTTTTCGCCTTTAATTAAAAGTGGCGCTTCTAATCCTTTGATCGCGGTAACCAATGCTATTGCGGCTAATTCAGGGTCTTGAATTGAAAATTCGCGGCTTTTAACGCCTTCATTTAGAATGTTTTGAAGGATGCTGATTTCTCGACTATGGTATTTGTTGCGTAATTCCACGATAAAATCCAGCTGATGCAAAGATTCGTTTTTCATTACATCGTAAAAATTGTTTAACTCGCGAATCATATTCAGTCGGGTGAGCACATAAAGCCTGAATTTTTCGCTGGCAGGAACCGGCTTTTCGATCTGATTTAAAATATTGTCAAATAGCATATTAGACTCAGTGTCAACCACCGCTTCATAGATTTCTTCTTTACTTTTAAAATAGTAGTAAATAGAACTTTTCCCTTTGCGGGCACCTTCAGCGATATCATCCATTGTGGTTTTTTTATAACCGTAGCGGCTAAAAACTTCGCGAGCAACTTCGATAATTAATCCTTTGACTTTTAATTTGTTGGCCATAATATTCAATTTTTCGACTAATAGAATTTTAAAGTCCAAAATTAAGAATCTCTTGATCTAAATACAAGTAAATCGTAAAATATTAATTAATTACTTATCAATTGATCTAAGTTGGTGGAAATAGTGAGGTAATTAGGCGATGGTGATAAATGTTGTGAATTGCGTGCATAATTGAATTCGAATTTATAGACACGAATACCAAAACCCCAGGAAAAGCCTACAGTGGAGAGCTTAGTAGGGATGGTCATTTCTTGGCGTTTTAAATAATTATAGCCTAAGCGAAGGCTTAAAGATTTTACCGGTTTAAGTTCTGCACCAAGTACAATATGGCGCATTAATTTATCGGCAAAAGTATCAATACTTGAACTTTGGTTGTCAGAGGTTTCTGAAAAAGTGCTCGATTGTTCGTCGAAAACGGAAGAATAGCTTAAATCCCATTTTTGTAAATTCGTTAATACTACAGAGAAACGTAAGGGAAGGTGAGCTAACTCTTTAGAAAAAGCCGCTTGAATTTCAAAAGGCAGCGATTCCAGTGTATTTGGTGTATAGGCTTTAATTTGAGTTCCAATATTTCGGAAAACAATACTCGTACTAATTTTATTTTCCGGAATTAAATAAGTAGCTGCTACATCTACCGCTAATCCATAAGAATGATAAGACTCATAAGCAGAATAAATGCCTTTTAAGTTTGCTCCAACAAATAGATTGGCACTGAGTGCACGGCTCCAACCGATGTTTAACGCATAATCATTTGCATAAAAATTCCCGTAACGTTCGCCGGTTTCCGAAGCATAATCGAATTTACCGTAATCGATAAATTGGAGGCTGACTACAAAAGTGCCTAATTCTTTAAAAGTGCGACCATAACGTGCTGATCCATAATTTATACCGGCAAAATAATCGATAAAGCTTAGCTCGAGCTGATTGTGCATATTGCTCGAAATTAATGAGGGATTACTTAATGCCAAGCTGATATCATCATCATAAATACTTAAAAAATGGCCTCCCATAGCCATTTCTCTGGCCGAATAGGAGAGGTTTAAGAAGGCATATGTAGATTCCGATGCGCTTTGCGAAAAGCCATTTAAGGGGAAAACAAATAATACAAGAAGGAATCTTTTTAAAAATTTTTGCACACTATTCAATATTTGTTTTAGTAAACGAAAATAGGGCTTTTAAATTGCCTGCTTATTTCTACACAAAGATAGAAATCCAAACAGAACCTCAGAGTGATTATGCAAATTTATAGATGTATCTTGGCGCTTGTAGCGAAAAAAATTACTTTTGTAAAAACACAATTTTATGGCGAAAATATTAGTGATTGATGATGAAAGAAGCATTCGGAATGCGATTAAGGAGATCTTGGAATTTGAAAAATACGAAGTTTCTTTGGCCGCTGATGGCATTGAAGGCCTTGCTTTGATAGAACAAAGTATGTTCGATGTTATTTTATGCGATGTAAAAATGCCGGGCAAAGATGGTATTGAAGTTTTACAAGAAGCCATGCGTATAACCGATACACCTTTTATTGTTATTTCGGGTCATGGTACGATTGAATTAGCAGTAGAAGCGATAAAAAAAGGAGCTTACGATTATATTGCTAAACCATTGGATTTGAATCGCTTATTAATAGCACTTCGCAATGCGATGGAAAGAGGAAAGTTGGAAGTTGAAACAAAAAAGCTACGGAAAAAGATTGCTAGCAAAAATACAATGGTAGGAGAATCGGCTTCTATAAATCAATTACGAGGGCTGATCGAAAAAGTGGGTCCCACACAAGCACGTGTATTTATTACAGGCGAAAATGGAACCGGTAAGGAGCTTGTTGCTAGAGCGATACATAATGCAAGTGATCGTGCAAAAGCTGCTTTTATCGAAGTGAATTGCGCTGCTATTCCATCGGAATTGATCGAAAGTCAATTGTTTGGCCATGAAAAAGGTTCGTTTACTTCGGCCATAAAACAGCGTAAGGGCGATTTTGAATTGGCCAATGGCGGAACGCTATTCCTCGATGAAATTGGCGATATGAGTTTATCGGCGCAAGCCAAAGTTTTAAGGGCTTTACAAGAAAATAAAATTGTAAGGGTAGGCGGGGAGAAAGAAATTCCGGTCGATGTGCGCATTATCGCGGCTACCAATAAAAATATCAAAGAAGAAATTTCGAAGAACAATTTCCGTGAGGATTTATACCATCGTTTGAGTGTTATCTTGCTCGAAGTACCTCCATTGAGAAAAAGAAAGGACGATATTCCTTTACTGGTCGATTATTTCTTAACGGATATTGCCGATGCGCAAGGAAAGAAAAAAACGGAAATCAGCAAAAAAGCATTGGGAAAATTGCAAGAAAAACCTTGGACGGGCAATATTCGTGAATTACGCAATGTGGTTGAACGCTTGGTTATTTTAGCCGGTAATAAAATTGAGGATACCGATATCGATCGCTATGTTTAAACGGGTGGGAATATACTTTGCAATATAGGTTTTAATCCGGCAAAAAAGAACTCAACAGCCATTACCATCACAATTAAGCCCATAAGCTTAAGCATGATCTTGTTTCCGGTTTCGCCCAAAAATCGGGTTATTTTTGAACCGCCCATATAAATAAGTAGCGTTAGCAACATGGTCAATATTATGGTTCCGATTAAGATCATTTTTAATACAAAACTTGGCGAATCTTCCATCAAAACGATAGAATTCGTTATAGCACCCGGTCCTGCTATCATCGGTATGCCAAGCGGCGTTACAGAAATATCGTCCACATAGTCGGCCACATGCTCTTGCGGAATGCTCTTAAAAGAACTAAAACGCGCGTTGAGCATATCATAACCCATTACAAAAAAGATAATACCACCCACTATCCTGAAACTGTTTACTGAAATCCCAAAGAAATCGAATAGCATTTGACCGCCAAAGGCAAAAATAAGTAAGGTGATAAAGGCCGTTAAGACGGCTTTAAGCGCTGTTTTTCTTTTTTCCGACTTGTTCAACTTCGAAGTCATTGTTAAAAAAACAGGCATAGACCCCAATGGATTTATCAATGTGAAAAAAGAGGTAAAATACAATAAACCCACAGTAATCAATTCGTGCGCACTATTCATCTATAAATTTTTTGCAAAAGTAGCAAATAAAAAAAGGATTTGAGCGCCTAAAAGGATGAGTTTATAGAAGTAAAAAAATAGAGCAAAAAAAAATACAGGATAATTTTGTTTTTCATTTGGGAATTTAAAGATTTTTATATCTTTGCACCGCTAAAAACAACGGTCCGTTCGTCTAGGGGTTAGGACGCCAGGTTTTCATCCTGGTAACAGGGGTTCGATTCCCCTACGGACTACAGCAAAGTTCTAATCTATATTGGTCCGTTCGTCTAGGGGTTAGGACGCCAGGTTTTCATCCTGGTAACAGGGGTTCGATTCCCCTACGGACTACTTTTTCTAAACTCGTTTTCTAGCTGAGAACGAGTTTTTTTATTTCTACCCTTTTTATTGTCTCTGATTGCGCTATATTTGTGAAAACGAATTGAAGCATGTTTGTAATACTTGGTCTTACCGGAAGTAAACCGGAAATTACTAAAAGTTCAGAGTACCTTAATTGTCCGAATTGTCATAATCAGCGCTTTTGGAACCTCATTCATGAAAGAACAAATTTTTCTCTATTCTTTATGCCTGTATTTCCTGTTAAAAACAAATATTATAGTGCTTGTCCAATATGCAATTATGGCAAGGAACTGTCCAAAGAAGAATATTATCAACGATTAAATAAATCAAATGGCCAATAGACGAAATTTTATACGGAAGCTCGGTTTAGGTTCTGCTGCATTAATGACAGCGCCCCGACTCTTTGCAATAGAAGAGAATAAAGTTGGCCAATTGCAAAAACAATCAAGTCCACCAATTGTAATCTCAACATGGGGTCATGGAATTACTGCTAATGCCGAAGCCATGCGCCTTTTAAAAAATGGAGATACGGCATTGAATGCAGTAGAAAAAGGCGTTCGTGTTGTGGAAGCCGATCCAAATAATCATTCTGTGGGCATTGGAGGCTATCCCGATGCTAGTGGTCGTGTTACTTTAGATGCTTCAATTATGGATCATCTGGGGCATGCCGGAGGCGTTGCTTTTCTCGAAGAAATAGTACATCCTATTTCTGTGGCACGTAAGGTGATGGAAAAAACGCCTCATGTTTTACTTGCAGGTGCGGGTGCGCTTGAATTTGCAATAAAAAATGGATTTGAACAACAGAATTTATTGACTCCCGAAATGGAAGAAGCCTGGAAAAAATGGGCGAAAACAGCTGAATACAAACCTGTTGTTAATTTCGAAAGTCACGATACGATTGGTTTATTGGCTTTGGATACAAAGCAACATTTGGCCGCCGCTTGTACAACCAGTGGAATGCCTTATAAATTACCGGGTAGAATAGGCGACAGTCCAATTATTGGTGCCGGATTATATGTCGATGGCGAAGTTGGAGCAGCAACAGCCACAGGAATGGGAGAGCTGATGATGAAAACACTGGGCTCCTTTTTAATTGTAGAATTGATGCGTAATGGTCATTCAGCGCAAACAGCCTGCGAAATAGCTGTTAAAAGAATTTGGGATAAATACAGTGCTGATCAGAATTGCGAATACTTTCAAGTTGGCTATTTAGCTCTGGGGAAAAATGGCGATATCGGTGCGTTTTCTCTACTGCCCGGATTTCAATATGCTTTGGCTGTTGATGGTGAAAATAAATTAATGGATTCGGATTATTTAATAGAACAACATGAAAAGTAATAGGCATTTATCCTTCTTGGCAATTATTTTTTTGGTATTGACCTTCGTTTCGTGCAAAAAAGAATTTGATTCAAGCACAGCATACCCATTGATTCCTTTACCTTACAGCCTGAGGGAAAGCGATCAGGCTTATCATTTAAATAAGAAAACAAAAATTGTTTTTAGTGGCGAAGGCACTGAGTTATCGGCGGTGCGGTTGAAAAACTATATTGAAAGTTTGAGTGACTTAGAACCCGAAATCCTATCACAAGAAAAGGCTGAAGATTTAAGAAATGTTATCCTTCTTTCGACCATTGGCAAAGAGGAACGATTAGAAGCAGAGGGATATGGCTTGTTTGTGGACAAAGATAAAGTGATTCTTAGTGCCAATGATGCTGATGGCATTTTTTATGGTACACAAACATTGATTCAATTATTTGAATTACAGTTATTAAATGAGGAAGATAAAGCCCTGATTGTCCCTGAAGTGCGTATATGGGACGAGCCTCGCTTTCCGTATCGAGGCATGCATTTGGATGTTTGTCGGCACTTTTACGATGTGGATTTTATAAAGCATTATTTAGATTTAATGGCGTATTATAAATTCAACACTTTTCATTGGCATTTGACCGAAGATCAGGGCTGGCGTATAGAAATAAAGAAGTATCCAAAACTTACCGAAGTTGGTGCTTGGCGAACGGAAAAAAATGGCCAGAGATATGGCGGATTTTATACACAAGAAGACATTAAGGAAGTCGTAGCTTATGCTGAAAAATTGCATGTTACTATCATTCCCGAAATTGAAATGCCAGGGCATAGTCGCGCTGCGTTGGCCGCTTATCCGGAACTTTCTTGTACGGGAAAAACCTTGGAAGTTCCAAACAGTTGGGGTGTTTTTGAAGATATCTATTGTGCCGGAAATGAGCGAACTTTCGATTTCATCGAGGAAGTTTTGGATGAAGTTATCGAATTATTTCCGGGTCAGTACATTCATATTGGTGGCGATGAAGCGCCAAAAGACCGCTGGGAAAAATGCCCGAAATGTAAGGCTCGAATGAAAAAAGAAGGTTTGGCAGATGAACATGAGTTACAGAGTTATTTTATCAAAAGGATAGATGCTTATCTAACTTCTAAAGGAAAGAAGTTAATGGGCTGGGATGAGATA
>JBFHQD010000098.1:0-11121 GCA_041592395.1 Bacteroidales bacterium
AGAATACAATATCGAATTAAGTATTTATTACAATCCACGACGAAGACAATACGATGCCAATGGTATTTTGCAAGCTATTTCATCTATCACATCCAAAAGTCCGACGAAAACAATCGCTCTGTTCAGAGTCGATTTGTTTGTGCCTATTCTGACTTATATTTTCGGGCAGGCTTTTCTAAATGGAAAAACAGCCATTGCCTCGCTTCACCGCCTCAGAAACGAACTTTACGGTCTGGAGCAAAACAATACGCTCTTGGTTAACCGCTTTAGAAAAGTTGTAATCCACGAACTGGGACACACTTTTGGACTTATCCATTGCCAAAATCCAATATGCGTGATGAGATCGAGTACTTACGTTGAAGATATCGATCAGAAAGAAATTCATTTCTGCACGCATTGCAACAAAATTCTAAAGCAAAGATTCAATGAAACTACCTAATAAGGTTGAATTTTGAGAATAAATAGGATGGGCTCCAAAAACAGGAATCTACTTATCTGTTTTTCTCTTTTCCACTTCACTTGTCGTTTAAATACGATTTGTTAATTATTTCCTTCATTTTTGATTTTTCTTGAGAATTCCATTTTTTAGTTGAATTTAGCTCGATTTTATTTCGGATCTCCAAGGTATAAAAACCTGGAAATCTACATAATATTCTGCGTGTATTTTACTTATTTAACTATGAATCAATAAGATAAATACATATAAAAATAAATCGAAAAAAAATGAATAAACCTTTAAATACAGCATCCATTTCGTTTACGCAATTTCTGGACGCTTTAAAAAAAACCATTAAACAAGCTTTTTACGAACGAGATAATATCGAAACTTTCATTCAGAAAAGGGGTTTCCCCGCTTTAGTTTTGAGTGATATAATGGCCAAAAATCCTTTTTCTGTGGCTATTCCAAAAGAATACGGCGGACGTGGTGCAAAAGTAAAAGAGTGTTTGGGCGTATTGGATGCTGCCTCATACGAATCGCTGCCTTTGTCTTTGGCTTTTGGAATCAATATTGGATTATTTCTGGAGCCTGTTGCAAAATACGGTCAAGAAGCCATCAAAAAAGATATCTTCAATAATTTCTTAAAGCATCAAAATATGGGTGGATTAATGATTACAGAACCCGATTTCGGAAGTGATGCATTGAATATGGGAACCTCCAATGTCAAAGTAGGATCGAATTATCATATTAAAGGAACTAAACACTGGCAAGGCTTAACGGGAATGGCGGATTATTGGATTATGACTTCCCGCGAAAAAAAAGAGCAAGGAGAATTGGGACGAGATATTGATTTTTTTGTTTGTGATGTAAAACAAGTTAATCAGAAAATACACGTGGAAGAATATTACAATAATATCGGCCTTTATCCTATTCCTTACGGGAAAAACATCATTGATATTCGAGTTCCCGAACAATTCAAATTAAGGCCGGAAACAACAGGCTTAAAATTAATGATGGATTTATTACATCGAAGTCGTTTTCAATTTCCCGGAATGGCTATGGGTTTTATTCGTCGCATGTTGGATGAAGCCATTAAACATACGACAAACAGAATGGTTGGCGGAAAACCTTTATTTGCCTTGGATCAAGTAAAGCATCAAATATCCAGAATTCAGAGTGCCTTTACGATAAGTTCGGCAATGTGCGCCAGAAGTGCCGTTTACAGTGGCATTGAAAACAATTTAGCGATGGCAGCTGTAGAAGCCAACAGTATGAAAGCCTATATTACGGATTTAATGCAGGAAGCGGCTCAAACTTTAACCCAACTTAAAGGAGCTAACGGATATAAAGCAGAGAGTATTGCTTCAAGAGGGATAATGGATTCGAGGCCTTTTCAGATTTTTGAAGGATCGAACGATATGCTTTATTCTCAGATTTCCGAGGCCGTATTAAAAATGATGAGCAAATTGAAAATAAACAACTTGGCCGATTTTTTAAAAGATTATTCCTTAACTCAAAATGTATCCGATTATTTTAAAACTTTGGTGAATTTTAATATTGATATGCAATTGCCTCAACGTAAATTGGTCGATTTGGGCAAAATTATCAGTCGAATTGTTTCGGCCAATCATGTGGCTAACTTGGGCGCCGATGGTTTTCGTATGGATTTAATCAACGATAGTTTACTCACAATTAAACAAGAGATTTCGATGTTTATAAGTACTTATACTTTTAATACTTCGGTAGTTCCGATCGAAGATTACAAACAAGATAGTGCTTGGTTGTCTTATTGTTAAACATTGAATACAGGGCGTTTAACGACTAGCATATTAATAAATTGAATGCGCTTTGATTTCAAAAAATAAAAATTAGGCTTTTATTACAAGCGCCTTTTTTTCTTCTTCTCTTAAAGTTAAGGCAAGGCTTTTTCTGTATTTCTTTTTAGAAAAATCTTCGCTTAATTTATACGTTAGGCCCATAACTTCACGGTTCTTTTTCTCTTCTTTGCATTCGTTTGAGCAACATCCTTCATATTGTTCCGCACAGCTTGGACACTGTATAAACAATAAGTGACAAGCGTCGTTAGCACAATTGCTGTGTGTATCGAAAGCAGTACCGCATTGATGACATTTAGCAATAACCTGACCATCGACAGACTCGCCCATTCTTGCATCAAAAACAAAGTTTTTTCCAATAAATTTGGAAGTTAGTCCTGCTTCTTTAATATCTTGAATGTATTGAATCACACCGCCATGCATCTGATTCACATCTTCAAAACCATGGTGATTGAGATAAGCGCTTGCCTTTTCGCAGCGTATTCCTCCGGTGCAATACAATAACACTTTTTTCTCTTTCTGCTCTTTAAGCAAATCGACAACTATTTCCATTTCTTCGCGAAAAGTATCCGCTTCAGGACAAATGGCACCTTCAAATCGGCCAATTTCGCTCTCGTAATAATTCCGCATATCAACAACAATCGTATCCGGATTTTCCATCGCCGTATGAAAATCAACGCCGCTTAAATGAGTTCCCACACGGGTAACATCAAATGCACCATCGTCCAATCCATCAGCCACGAGTTTAGGCCTTACTTTAATGGTGAGTTTATAAAACGATTTTCCATCATCTTCGATGGCATATTTAATCGGAATTGCTTCCAAAATCTCGTATTTCTCAAAAGTTTTAAGAAAAGCTTCAAAATTATGTTCCGGAACACTCATTTGTGCATTGATGCCTTCGCGGGCAATATAAATACGTCCAAAACAATTTAAGGCATCCCAATCTCGGTATAAATTGTCTCTAATTTCTTGTGGTGTATCTAAGTAGAAATAACGATAAAACGAAATTGTTTTACGCGAAAAATCCTCCTCCATCAACCTGATTTTCAATTCTTCACGATTGATACGGTTATATAAAGTCATTATTATTTAGATTGATTCTTAATTATTCGGCGCAAATATAAAGCAAAAATTGAACTTAGCAACACTAGTATTCAATAGCATTTTATGGTTAACTTTGGATTTAATTCGGTGAGAAGAAAATGAAATCTGCAAACCATCGCCTAGGCATCATTAATAAATTAGAGCTATGAAAACATCAAAAAACAATCTTTTGTTAAAAACGGGTTTAATCGTTTTAATCGCACTCTTACTTCTTATCCCTGCGGTGATGATTGAAAATCTGATCTATGAAAGAGAAAACACACAGAGGGAAGCCGTATTGGAAGTGAGCTCAAAATGGAGTACGCAGCAAACTTTAACCGGACCGGTTTTGTCGATTCCCTTTATGCGATACATCAAACAATATTCTATTAAAGATAGTTCAGAAAAAATTGTACAGATAAAAGACTATATGCATTTTTTACCTGATGAATTAAGTATTGTAGGCGATTTAATACCCGAAAAAAGATACCGTGGAATTTACGAAGTGGTTGTTTACAATGCATCCATCCATTTTTCCGGCGTTTTCAATTCGATCGATTTTAAGCGATTTGATATTCCAATGCGTGATATTTTATTTGACAAAGCTTTTGTTTCCATTGGCATAAGCGATTTAAGAGGAATAGAAAAACAAGTCGCACTAAACTGGAACGAGGAATCTTTTGTGTTTAATCCCGGAACGGTTAATACCGATTTTATTACAAGCGGAATAAATGCCGAAGTCCCTTTTGATGTCAACAATAAAAGCACCTATAACTTCTTTCTCGACTTAAACTTAAAAGGAAGTCAATTGCTTCATTTTATTCCTGTGGGTAAAGTTACCGATCTCGATTTAAGCTCAAAATGGAGTACTCCAAGTTTTAATGGTGCTTTTTTGCCCGATTCGAGAAAAGTGGATGAAAATGGTTTTGAAGCACATTGGAATATTTTACACCTCAACCGAAATTTTCCTCAGTCGTGGTTAGGCAGTACTTATACTGTTCAGGAGGCGGCCTTTGGCGTTGATTTATTACTTCCTGTAGATAATTATCAAAAAGCCACTCGAACCATTAAATACGCCATTCTTTTTATCGCCTTAACTTTTATGGTTTTCTTTTTTGTTGAAATATTGAATAAACGGTTTATTCATCCAATCCAATATATTCTGGTTGGGTTTGCCCTGATTATTTTCTTTTCTTTACTCTTGGCTTTATCAGAACATGTCAAATTTAATTTGGCTTATATTATTTCGGCAATTGCCACCTTAGTTTTAATTACTGCATATGTAAAAGCAATCTTAAAATCGAATACGCTAACGCTTTTAATATCAGGTATTTTGCTTATACTTTACTCATTTATCTTTGTTATTATTCAATTGCAAGATTATGCCTTATTGATTGGAAGCATTGGTTTATTTATAATTCTTGGCCTCGTTATGTATTTTTCAAGAAAAATTGATTGGTATAATGTAGGCAACGATAATTAAATGGAAATGGAAAGATTTATCGCTGTTCTAAGAGGTATAAATGTAGGTGGTCACAAGAAAATTCTTATGTCCGATTTAAAACAACTATTAATGAATCGGGGCTATACTCAGGTACAGACTTATATCCAAAGCGGAAATATTATTTTTGATTCTCATTTACACCTAACAAGCGGAGAAATTGAATCTGACTTTTACCAAATCATTTTAGATCATTATAATTTCGAAGTTCCTGTTATGGTCAGAAGCCTCCCTGAATTAAAAGAAATTCTGAGTAAGAATCCTTATGCGGAAAATGCTGATATTAAAAAGCTTTACCTCTCTTTTTTAAAAACTAAACCCGATATCAAAGCACTGGAAATGATTAAAAATTACCGCTTTCTACCGGATGATTTCACAATTATTGATCGAACGATTTATATCTATTGCGCCGGCAAATTCAGCGATACTAAATACAATAATGCCTTTTTTGAAAAGCACTTAAAAGTGCAGGCGAGCACAAGAAATTGGAAAACGGTAAATAAATTATTCGATATGGCGACAAAGGATTAAGTTTGCACCTAGCTATGCAAAAAAAGAAAAAAGCTATTCCCAAAGAGAAAACGAGATTACATCCGCGAAATAAACATCGCGAACATTATGATTTTAAGCAACTTATCGAATCATACCCAAAACTAGAGACTTACGTAAAACCAAATGCTTACGGAAATGAATCGATCGATTTTTTCGATCCAGAAGCCGTTTTAGCGCTCAATACTGCCCTACTTAAACATTATTATGCTATTCACTTTTGGGAAATTCCGACCGCTTATCTTTGTCCGCCTATTCCCGGTCGAGCCGATTATATTCATCATATAAGTGATTTATTGGCGGGTAAAAATTACGGAAAAATACCAACCGGCAATTCTATTCGCGCACTCGATATCGGAGTAGGTGCAAATTGCATTTATCCCATTATTGGAAATAAAGAATACGGTTGGAGTTTTGTCGGAACAGAAATCGATCAGGTTGCCATCGCATCGGCTCGACAAATTGTTGACCAAAATTCAAATTTAAAAGATAAAATTGAATTGCGATTGCAAGCCAATCCTAAAGATGTGTTTTTCGGCACTATTTCAAAAGAAGAGCGCTTCGACCTTGTGATTTGCAATCCTCCATTTCATGCTTCGCAAAAAGAAGCGCAAGCAGGAACTAAGCGCAAGCTAAGTAATCTCACACACGAAAAAGTGATTGAGACTAAACTCAATTTCGGAGGACAAAGCAATGAATTATGGTGCGAAGGAGGCGAAGAAAAGTTTGTGAAAAACATGATTCGCGAGAGCAAACACTACGCCAATACGTGCTTTTGGTTTTCGACTTTGATATCTAAAAAAGCAAACCTCAATAGTGCTTATCAAGCATTAAAAAAAGAGGAAGCAATCGAAGTAAAAACAATTCCTATGGGACAAGGAAACAAAACCAGCCGCCTATTGGCTTGGACTTTCCTTGTAAAAGAACAGCAGCAAGAATGGATAAAAAAGAGATGGGATCAATAAATTTTACCGACTGTTTTTCAATCTATTAAAGCTTTTTTCAAAAGAAATTTCAGTGCTTTGTCGTTTTCCAAAATCTCTTGTTTTAACTGTTTATAAATAACAGAAGGTAATTTTATTTTAATTCGATATGTTTACATTTGCATATCCAATATTAAAATAGAAAAAATGAGAAAAATCACCTTATTAAGTTTTGCCTTTGCTATTTTCTTTCTGTTTAGTTGCAACAATGCACAAAATAAAGCAGAAAACGAGCAGCTAATCATTTTTCATGCCGGAAGTTTGTCGCTTCCATTGAAACAAATGAAAGCCGAATTTCAAAAGAAAAATCCCAATGTTGAAATTCTAATGGAATCGGCCGGAAGTGTAGCTTGCGCAAGAAAAATCACCGATTTAAAAAAGGATTGTGATATTATGGCTTCGGCTGATTATACCATAATCGATAATATGCTGATTCCCGGTTATGCAAGTTGGAATATCAAATTTGCCAGTAACGAAATGGCCATTGTTTACCACGAATCGTCGCGCTATGCCAATGAAATTAACGCCCAAAACTGGCCGGAAATTTTAATGAAAGAAGATGTTATCTACGGTCGCTCAGACCCCAACTCCGATCCTTGTGGTTACCGCACCATTCTTACTGCTCAACTGGCTGAGAACTATTATCATATCGATGGATTTACCAACAAATTGAAAAGCAAGGACGAAGCTTATGTTCGCCCTAAAGAGGTTGATTTATTGGCCTTATTAGAATCCAATGCTATCGACTACATTTTCTTGTACCGCTCTGTAGCCGAGCAACACCATTTAAAATACGTCGTTCTTCCCGATTCAATTAATTTGAAAAATCCCGATTTAGCCGATTTTTATAAAACAGCTCAAGTTGATATTACAGGAAAAACACCCGGTAGCTTAACCACCAAAACCGGCGAACCTATGGTTTACGGAATCACTGTTTTAGATAAAGCACCCAACAAAGAAATGGCTTTAAAATTTATTAACTTTGTTTTATCGAAACAGGGCGGTGTAAGAATTATGGAAGAAAATGGTCAACCCTCTATGGTTCCCAGTTATTCGGAAACTTACCATGCAATTCCGGAGAAACTAAAACAATATGCCAATCCAACAAAGTAAGAAAGAATAATAAACCAACACATAAAACTAAAAACGATGAAGCGTATATCTATTGTCCTTTTATTGCTTACTCTTTTTGTTACGGCACAAGCGCAGTTTATAATTGATGCTGAATACCGTCCACGATTTGAATTTAGAGATGGATACAGCACCTTAAAAACAGAAAATTCAGATCCGGCTTATTTTATAACTCAGCGAACCCGACTCAATTTAAATCATACGCACAATAAACTAACAACACGCATCTCTATTCAAGATTATCGTGTTTGGGGAGATCAAAAATTCAAGTTAGACGAACCGAGTATGAATCTTTACGAAGCATGGTTTAAAATTCAATTGAATGAGTATTTCTCGCTTACAAGCGGACGGCAATCCTTTGATATTGATAACAAACGCCTATTTTCATCTGCAAATTGGAATCAAGTAAGCTTATCGCACGATGGAGTAAGCATTGATTACACTATGAAAACCTTTAATTTCAAAATGTTGACTGCTTTTAATCAAGCCGGTGTATCTAATTTTGGCACAGATTATTCGTCGCAAATCAACAACTATAAATTTTTAAATGTGATTTGGTTAGAGAAAAAATTAAAGGACATCACGCTTGCAAATTTAACCATTACAGATGGATATCAGAAAGAAGGCACTACCTCAACAGACTATTACCGATTTACAAGCGGACTTATCTTTAAAATCAAAAAAGAGGCCAATGACTTTCAATTTAGAGGTTTTTATCAAACAGGGAAAAACAAGACAGGACAAGAAATAAGCGCTTTTTATACAAGTATTCAATACGCTAATAAATTGAGTTCAACCTTAACTCTAACGGGAGGATTCGAATTGCTATCAGGAACTGATTATACAGACTCAGCCAATCAAAAAGACAATGCTTTCGATATTCTGTACGGCACAAGGCACGCCTATAATGGCATAATGGATTATTTTAGTATTCCGAGTACAACCAAAAATGCCGGATTATTCGATGGTTATTTTAAAGCTGATTTCTCAAAGATTAGAAATTGGAAATTAGCTGTTCAGTACCATTATTTTGCGTTAGCCAACAACTATGTTTTTAACGACGAGTTGCAAGATAAATTTTTAGGTCACGAAATCGACTTGATTGCCAACTATAAAATTAGCGAGGATATCGCTTTACAATTGGGCTATTCTATGTTTTTAGGTGCCAGCACTACTTTAGAACATATTAAAGGAGTTGAAGGCGATGGAATTCCACAGTTTTTTTATACGATGATTACTGTTAAACCTACGTTTTTCAAAAATTAATGCTTAATAATCGGACGACACCCTTATTATTTGTCTTGCTAGGGGGACTTGTATTATTATTTATAATAGCTCCCTTAGCAAGCATGTTCTTAGCAACTACACCCAATCAAATATTTGAAACATCACAAGATCAGGAAGTAACGAATAGTATCTGGTTAACGCTCCGAGTCTCTTTTTTGGCTACTTTATTCTTTGCCATCGGCGCTATTCCACTTTCTTACTTTTTAGCTCGGACTCAATTTAAATTTAAAAAACTGATTAACGGGATCATTGATTTACCCATTGTTATTCCGCATTCGGCAGCAGGAATTGCTATTCTGGGTTTTATCTCACGCGATTCTGTAATAGGCCAAATCGCCTCTTCTTTTGGACTCAATTTTATTGGGCATCCTGTTGGAATTGCGCTAGCAATGGCCTTTGTTAGTATACCATTCTTAATTAATGCGGCACGCGATGGATTTGAGAGTGTTCCATTAAAGCTGGAAAAAACGGCCTTAAATCTTGGAGCCTCTCCTATTCGTGTGTTTTTCACTATCTCGTTTCCTTTGGCTTGGAAAAATATTATGTCGGGTTTAATAATGATGTTTGCACGTGGATTAAGCGAGTTTGGAGCCGTAATTATCGTAGCTTATCATCCGATGATAACACCCGTTTTGATTTTTGAACGATTCGGTTCTTTTGGATTAAATTATGCGCGTCCCGTTTCCGTTGTTTTTATTCTGGTCTGCTTGGTATTTTTCGTGCTACTGCGCATGCTCTCTAAAGAAAAAAAAGTAAACCATGCTTAGAGTCAAAGATATATCAGTAAAACTAGGGGATTTTAGACTTAATAAAATAAATCTGGAAATAGATCAAGGCGATTACTATGTGTTATTAGGAAGATCGGGTGTAGGAAAAACCGTATTGTTAGAGATCATTGCCGGATTAATAAAACCAAATTCCGGTCAAGTTTTTTTAAAAGGAGAAGATATCACCGATAAAAAAATTCAAAACCGAAAAGTAGGAATCGTTTTTCAGGATAATTCTGTATTTCCCCATTTAAGTGTAAAACAGAATATTGCATATCCGCTAAAAGGCAAAAATCTAACGAAAACAGAAAAAGAAGAATTAATCCATCACTATGCTAAAATAACAGAGATTACCCATTTATTAAATCGAGATACCACCCATTTATCAGGAGGAGAATTACAACGAGTTGCCTTGGCGCGCATGTTGGTTTCTAAGCCTGACTGTTTGTTGCTCGACGAACCATTATCCTCGCTCGATGTGCAAATGAAAGGCGATTTACGAAATCTCTTAAGACAAATAAATCAAAGTGGCGTTACGATTCTTCATGTGACACACGATTATGAAGAAGCCATCGCCTTGTCGAATAAAGTAGCTGTAATTCACGATGCCGTCATTATTCAAAAAGGGAAAACAAAAGACGTATTTCAAAAACCGGCTACCGAATTTGTCGCTCATTTTACAGGAATAAAAAATTATTTTACAGCCGAATTTTCAGGTTCCAATAGAGCCCGAATAAACGACTCTATGTATATTTATGTTTCTAATCCCGAACAAATTAAGCGCGGAAAAGTAATTATCAAAGGCGAAGATATTGTACTTTCCAATGAAAAAATGGAATCGAGTGCACGAAATAATTACTTAGGAAAAATCAAACAAATTATTCCCTACCTAACAAATTATGAAATTATTGTTGATATTGGAATTGACTTAACCGTAGTTATTTCTGAAGCGTCTCTGATCGACCTCAACTTTCAAAAAGATTCGGAGGTTTGGGTTTCATTTAAATCAACAGCAGTAAAAATTATCGCCTAATTATTGCCTTTTTCTGATGAAGCCAAAAAGACTATCATTCAAAAATTCTGTATAAAAAAGCCCCGAACTTTCAGGTCCGGGGCTTTGAGTAGATTAAAAGGGGAATTAGAATTCGTATCCTAGCGTAACACCAATATATTTATTGTTTGGATCGCTATCATTTTTATCATAAGGAGTTAATCCCAATCCTAAACGCAAGTCTAATACTAAATTGTTTTTAGCAACCGGATATTTAAGTCCTATTCCTCCAATAACCCCAAATTCGAAATCTTCGGTAGAAGCGGTAAGATCAGTATCAATACCATTGGTGGTACTTCTGGCATCGAGTAAAAACCCAGCATAAGGGCCTGCATTTACATTAAACATAAGTGCTGTATGATCGCTTTTTCCCAAAGAATATTTTAATAATACAGGTACCGTTAAATAATCATATTTAAATTTCGTCGAATTATCTTTATCTCCTTTTTGCTCATAATTAAGCTCCGCTTGGATGTCCAGATTTTCATTCAA